>JAAOZX010000414.1 GCA_012274225.1 Comamonadaceae bacterium
CGCCGGTGCGCTGGCCCTGACGCAGAGGCAAGTCTCTACTCCTGCGAACCCGGCATGTATTGCGGCGGAGCAGGCATGGCCGGGTCCGGCGCGGCCGGTATCTCGGTCCAGCCACCGGGGCATTCGGTGACGGCAGGGTAGTAGACGCTCGAGCCCTCGCAATAGAACCAGCTTTGTTGGGGCGGCAGGTCGGGCATCGGAGCGGCCATCGGGACCGGCGCGTAGCCATAGGGCCCGTATGCATAGCTATACACCGGGGCCGCCGGATACCAGTACCACAGCCCACCGGCGGACCACCACCAGCCCGGATGGCCGCGATGATGGCCGTGATACCAGCGCCCGCCCTGGAATCGGGGCCCGTGGTGGGGTCGAACCCCCGCAGCGTTGGCGGAGCCTCGGTTGAAGGGGTGCGTGCCCGAAACGTTGCCTCCTCCCCGGTTGAACGGGTGGGCGCCCTGTGCATTGCCATGGCTCTCTCCGGTACCCAACCCGGCCATCCGCTGCGCCGCTGCCGACGGACTGAGGAGCAGCGCTGCCAAAGCCAGCCCAAGCAGCGTCGAGCCCGAGCGGACCCAGCCGACTTGATGACTTGATCGAGACTTCATGGGCTTCTCCTTCGCGAGCAAGGCTTGTCGAAGTCTAGGCAGAAGGCCGGCTTTTTCCAGCCGGGTTACGGCGGGGTCACAAGCTTTGCGAGACCTTTGCCTGGCGCCGCGTCCGCGGCCAGCTCATCGATTGGCCACTGCCCGGCCCTTCACGTCCTGACTGTGCGGAAGAACGCCCGGATCTCGTCCACGAAAAGTTCAGGCTGCTCGAATGCCGCGAAGTGGCCGCCCTTGGGCATTTCGTTCCAGTGCCGAATATTGCGGAAGCGCGGCTCCATCCAGCTGCGTACCGGGGTGACGATCTCCTTGGGGAACACCGCCACGCCGGTCGGTATGTCGACAGGAAGCCGCTCTGCGCCCTTGCCAAAGCTCTCCCAGTAGAGCCGCGCCGATGAAGCCGCAGAGGCCGTCACCCAGTACAGCATCACGTTATCGAGCAGTTCGTCACGGCTGAAGATATTCTCCGGGTGGCCGTCGCAGTCGGTCCAGGCCCAGAACTTCTCCAGGATCCATGCCGCCTGACCGGCGGGCGAGTCGGTGAGGCCATAGGCCAGCGACTGCGGCCGCGTCGATTGCTGCTTCGAATAGCCCGAGTCCCATTGGCGGTAGTGCTTCACCCCCTGCAGCGCGCGCTGTTCCTGCGCCGTGGGTTCACCCTCGACCCGCGGGCGCGTGTCCATCGCGAGCGTGACGTGAATGCCGGCACAGTGGCCGGGGTCGAGCCCGCCGATGGCGCTGGTGACGGCGGACCCCCAGTCACCGCCCTGGGCGCCGTAGCGCTGGTAGCCCAGCCGCGCCATGAGCGCCATCCAGGACCGCGCGATGCGCTCCACGCCCCACCCGGTGCGGCCTGGCTTGCCCGAGAACGCGAAACCCGGCAGCGAAGGACAGATGACATGAAACGCATCGGCCGCATCGCCGCCGAAGCGGGTCGGGTCGGTCAGCGGGCCGATCACTTTGTGGAACTCGACCACGGAGCCGGGCCAGCCGTGGGTGATCAAGAGCGGCAGCGCGCCGCTATGCGACGAGCGCGCGTGAATGAAGTGGATATCGAGCCCGTCGAGCTCGGTCACGAATTGCGCGAAGCGGTTCAGGCCGGCCTCGCGCGCCCGCCAGTCGTAGCTGTCGGCCCAATAGCGGCAGATGTCCTGGATCCACGCCAAGGGGGCGCCCTGACTCCAGTCGTCGACGGTTTGCGCCTCGGGCCAGCGGGTATTGCGCAAGCGCGCCCGAAGGTCCTGCAGCACGTCGTCGCCGACGGCGATGCGAAACGGCCGGATATCGCTGTTCATATTTATCGCGGTTTATACGGGGGCTGTCCCTGCGTGCCAACCATCAATTGGTTGACCACGTTCATCACGTCGTCCACCAGCCCCACGGCTCTTTCGAGCGCGTCCGCCTGTTCGCGCGACTGGACGCAGCCCATGAGCGTCACGATGCGGCGCTGGCCCATCACCCACACGCTGGTGTCGTCGAAACGGCCATCGCGCTGGATGTACTGCGCCACGCGCGGGATGATTTCCTTGTCGTACAGATAGGAGCTCGGCAGGCGGCACCGGCCCGACAGATAGCAGCTGGTGCCGTGCTGGACCCGTTCGTGCTCCACGACGCGCGCTTGCTCTGCCGTCAGCAGCGGGCCTTCGGGAACCGGGCAGCCGGCGACCGCCGAGGTGACTTGCAGGAACGGGTCGTCGAAGAAATTCTTCCGCTCTTGCGCCGCCGCCGGACCGAGGACGGTGAGGCTGGCCGCGAGCCAGAACCCGACGGTGCGCATGACATGCATCACACTCACATTGTAGGCAGTGCCTGGGGCGCATCGCCCATTCGCCGGACACGCTCTTGCTGGCGGCCGGCCAGATTCGCTTGCTCGCCACCTTTGCGTGCAACAGCAGTCTTTTCGTTGTATCGTGGTTCCGGCAAACGGGGGGACGACATGGACACGAACTCTGACTTCGACTACATCATCATCGGCGCCGGGTCCGCGGGCTGCGTCCTCGCGGCTCGCTTGAGCGAAGACCCCAGCGCCCGGGTGGCACTGCTCGAGGCGGGTCCGCCGGACCGAAGCGTGCTGATTCATTGTCCCGCCGGCCTCGCGATCATGGCCAAGAACGGGCAGGCGAACTGGGCGTTCGATACCGTGCCGCAGCCGGGCCTGAACGGCCGCCGCGCATACCAGCCTTGTGGCAAGGTGCTGGGGGGGTCGAGTTCGATCAATGCAATGATCTACATCCGCGGCCAACGCAGCGACTACGACGACTGGGCCGCCGAGGGAAATGCCGGCTGGGGCTGGAACGACGTGTTGCCGTACTTCAAGCGCGCCGAGCACAACGAGCGGGGCCCCGACGAGTATCACGGCGGCGCCGGACCCCTCAACGTGATGAACCTGCGCAGCCCCAACCCGGTTGCGGCGACGTTTGTGCAGGCGGCCGTCCAGGCCGGCTATCGGCACAACGCCGACTTCAACGGCGCGGACCAGGAAGGCTTCGGCATGTACCAGGTGACGCACCGCAACGGCGAGCGTTTCAGCGCGGCGAAGGCCTATCTCGCACCCAACCGGGGCCGGCCCAATCTGCGCGTGATCACCGCCGCCCAGACCACACGCATTCTCATGGAAGGGCGGCGAGCGGTTGGCGTCGAGTACCGCCAGGGCGGGCAGCTCACGCAGCTGAAAGCATCGCGCGAGGTGCTGCTCAGCGCGGGCGCCCACAATTCGCCGAAGCTCCTGATGCTCTCAGGCATCGGGCCCGGGGACGAACTGCGAGCGCACGGTGTCGCCATCGTTCACGACCTGCCGGGCGTGGGCCGGAACCTGCACGATCATCCGGACGTGGTTCTGGTGGCGAATGCGCCGCGCCTCACCGAGCTGTTCGGCCTCTCGCCTCGCACCATTGCGCCGCTGGTCAAGAGCATCTTCGAATGGCGCAGTGCCCGCAGCGGCCGGCTTACCACCAACTTCGCCGAAGCGGGCGGCTTCTTCAGGAGCAGCGCGGACGCGCCCCGGCCGGACCTGCAACTGCATTTCGTCATCGGCAAGTTGATGGACCATGGCCGCAAGACGACGTTCGGTCTCGGCTATTCGTGTCATGTGTGCCTGCTGCGCCCCGACAGCCGCGGCAGTGTCCGGCTGGCCAGCGGCGATGCCATGGCCGCGCCGCTGATCGATCCGAACTTCCTGGGCGAACGCAGCGACGTGGAGGCGATGGTGCGGGGGTTCAGGATCACCCGCAACATCCTCGGCCAGAGCGCGCTGGCCGGATCCGGAGGCCGGGAGCTGCCGACCTCGGCAGCGGCGCTCAGCGACCCGGAGATCGAGCAGTTTGTCCGCAATCATGCCGACACCATTTATCACCCGGTGGGCACCTGCCGCATGGGCAACGGCGCGCTCGACGTGGTGGATTCGCAATTGCGCGTCCGCGGCGTGGACCGGCTGCGGGTGGTCGATGGGTCCATCATGCCGCGCCTCGTGTCCGGCAATACCAATGCCCCGATCATCATGATCGCCGAGAAGGCGGCCGACATGATCAAGGGCGCACGTCCGATCGGAACGCAAGCCCTGGCCGGGCGCGAAGCCGTCCCGGCGTGAGAGCACCGCCGCCCCACGGCCTCGACAGGGGCGGCAAGATCGTCCATCGGCGCGCGATGCCGCGCCGCCCATGAAGCCTCAAGCGCGAAATCGCTGCTGCCCGATCTCGGTGTAGATCTCGCGATGCAGCCGGTCGGCGTGCGTCGTACAGTTGCAGGCGGGTTCTCCGGACCTGCGCGAGCTTCCAAGGAGCGAACATGGTCAAGGCATTCGGCGTCTTCATTCTCATGCTGGCGGGCTGCTCAGGCGTTCCGCCGCGCCAATACCCGGCATCGCCGTGCTCCACGGGCGAGGCCTCGTACGCATGTCAGATCGAGCGGTATCACAACGTTGCCGCGGACTGAAGGCCACTGGCTCAACGCGTTGAAGTCGAAAAGTCAGCCGCTCTGCGTGCGTCGTTGATCGTCGCGCGCCGCGAGTCAGCGTCTGGTCAGCCGAGGTCGATCGCAGGCTTGATTCAAGTCAACAACTCGCCGGATGCAGCGTTTGCGTTTTCAAATGAGGCTCCATTCACGTGGGCCGGTCACGACAATCCCTGCAAGGCTTCAGTCGAGGTGTGATCAAGCGGACCTTTTGGTCGTGGAGCCGGGACAACGAGTCACCGTGGGTTGTGCGCTCCATGTCCGAAGACGATTTTGTAACGGCTGATGATCCGAGGAGTATGAAATGTTGAAACGAGTTGGCAGGTCAAGAACAAGAAGCGCGCCACTTTTGGCGTCGATATTGACAGCCGCCGCGCTGATGCTGAGCGGCTGCGGTGGTGGTTCTGACGGTGCAGCGGGCCCGGCGGGTACAGCAGGTCCGGCGGGGCCAACCGGCCCGGCCGGCGCAACCACCTCCGGCTCGGCTTTCACGCTCAATGGCAACTCGGTGGCGCCGAGCTCCGATGCCGCCGCGGCGTTTCTTGCGGTCCAGCCGCAGGTCTCGGTGCAAAGCGTCACCATCAGCAGCCCCCCGGTCGTCAAGTTCACGGTGAAGGATGCCAACGGCAATCCGATCGTGGGCCTGGGCAGCAAGTCCCAAAGCGCCACGGCCATCGTTGCCAACCTCACCAACCTCAACTTCACCCTGGCGAAGCTGGTTCCGGGCAGCAATGGCAGCCCCAGCAAATGGGTCAGCTACATCGTCACCAAGCCGCCCACCGTCGCTCAGACGGCGGGTACCGTGGCCGCCAGCGCCTCCTGCGATTCGACCACCAAACCGACGGTGTGCGGGGCCTTCCCGTCCGCCGATACGCAAGGCACCCTGGTCGACAACGGTGACGGCAGCTACCAGTACACCTTCTACCGCGACATCAAGCAGGCCGCGGCGCAGGTTGCCAGCCTGATCGATTCGGCCGACGGTCTTTCCAAGAAAGCCGACCTGGGCGACGTCTCCTACGACCCGTCCCTGACCCATCGCCTGGGCATCTTCGTCGCCGGCAGCATGCCCGGCACCGGCACCAACACGCCCAACGGCGCGGCGAGCGCAACGCCCGCTGTTCCCCTGGTGTTTACCGCGAACATCGGCTACGACTTCGTCCCGGCCGGCGGCACGCCCAGCGTGACGCGCGACATCGTCGTGGCTACCTCCTGCGACGGATGCCACGACAACGTGACCCTGAAGAAGGGCATTGGCCACGTCAGCCTCGCCGCTCCCGGAAACGGAATTCCCGCGGGCTCGGCGGTCGGACGCAATGATCCACGGCTGTGCGTGTCCTGCCACACCGACCAGACGAAATACGGCTTCCCCGAAGCGAAGAAAACCGCGACCGGCTACGACGACACCGATGCCAACGGCTACAAGCGGGTCAATGGCGAAGCGGCGTTCACCTATCCGCGCATGATTCACCAGACGCACATGGGCAGCGAGCTGGTCAAGTCCGGCTACAACCTGAATGCCCATGCCAAGAAGGCCAATGGAACCATCGGGTGCGACGCCACCACCAACGTGAATCGTGGCCAGTGCTTCAACCTGGTCGGTTTCCCGCAGGACCAGCGCAACTGCACCAAGTGCCACGATGGTTCGGCGACGAAATCCGACGGATCGGTCAATGCCAACCAGACCAAGGATGGCGACAACTGGAAGAAAGTTCCCAGTCGCATGGCCTGCGGTGCCTGCCATGACGGCATCGACTTTGCCACTGGGCAAGGCATCACCTTGGCCAACCGCGATGCCGATGTTGCGGCGGGCAAACCCGTGGGAACGACTGCGACCGGCCACGTCGGCGGTGCCAGGGCCGATGATTCACTGTGCGCGGTGTGC
>JAAOZX010000415.1 GCA_012274225.1 Comamonadaceae bacterium
CCCCCCGCGACGGAACTGGAAATCAGGGACGCCTCGCTCCAGTTCGTGCGCAAGCTCAGCGGATTCAACGTGCCGTCGAAGGTCAATGAAGCGGCGTTCGAGCGCGCCGTCGAGCAAGTGGCAGCCACTGCAAGAGACCTCATTGCCAGCCTGGTCACCACAGCCGAGCCGAAGAACCGGCACGTCGAAGCGCAGCGCGCACGGGAACGCTCGGCGCATCGCTTTCCCGTGGCGGGCTGAACGGATTCGGCGCTGCGTCAAGCAATTGACTGGTCGACCCCGGAGGTCCGCCATGAAGATCACGGCTATTGTCACGAACTCGGCTGCCGGCCACGACGTCTTGGTCCGCACGGGCGCCTCGGCCCAGTCGCTGCTTGTTCCTGCACAGGCCGCGGGCAAGGGCTCTGGCGTCAACGGCGGCGAATTTCTGATGCTCGCCCTCGCGACCTGCTACTGCAATGACCTATACCGCGAGGCCGAACATCTGGGCGTGCCAATTGAAGGCGTCGAAGTCGAGGCGAGCGCGGAGTTTCCCGGCATCGGCCTGGCGGCCAGCCACATCGAGTATCGGGCAACGGTGTCGTCTCCTGCCCCGAGTTCCGCGGTGGAGCAGCTGCTGCGCAACACCGACGCAGTGGCCGAAATACACAACACGGTACGCGCCGGGGTGCCGGTCGAATTGGTGCTGCGGTAGCTTTGGGCTCCGCCGGGGGAGCCGCAGCGGTTGGCGCGGCGGGCTTGCCTTATGCTCCGATTTCCTGTTCTCCTGCGAGCAACGCCCATGTCATCCGACATCCTGTCCCTGTCCGCGACGGAGCTTTCCAAATGCATCGCCGAGCGCGAGGTGTCCTGCCACGAGTTGATGCGCTCCACCCTGCGGCGCATCGAGCAGCTCAATCCGCGCTTCAACGCGCTGGTGTCGCTGCGGCCGGCCGCCGACCTGCTGGCCGAAGCCGATGCGCGCGACCGGCAGCTGGCGCAGGGCCAGCGGCTCGGCTGGATGCACGGGTTTCCGGTCGCGGTGAAGGACCTCGCCGATGCGAAGGGCCTGGTCACGACCATGGGCTCGCCCGCCACCTCGCGCCAGCCCGCCGCGCGCGACGCGCTGTTCGTCGAGCGGATGAAGCGCGCCGGTGCCATCGTGATCGGCAAAAGCAACACGCCGGAGTTCGGCCTGGGCTCGCACACCTACAACCACGTTTTCGGTATTACCGGCAATGCGTACGACGTGACCCGGACGGCCGGCGGCAGCAGCGGCGGCGCGGCGGTGTCGCTGGCGCTGCGCATGGTGCCGGTGGCCGATGGCAGCGACATGGGCGGGTCGCTGCGCAACCCGGCGGCTTGGAACAACGTCATCGGGTTCCGGCCCTCGCGCGGCCGGGTGCCCGCAGTGCCGGCCGAAGACATCTTCTACCAGCAGCTTGCCACCGAAGGTCCGATGGGCCGCAACGTGGGCGACGTGGCCCGCCTGCTGTCGACGATGGCGGGCTGGGACGACCGTGCGCCGCTGTCGCTGAAGGAGTCGCTGCCGCCCGCCGATGCTGAAGATCCGATTGCGTGCGCACCGGGCAAGCGCGTCGGCTGGCTCGGCAGCATCTGGCCGGATCTTCCGCTGGAGCCCGGCATCCGCGAGCTGTGCGAGACGGCGCTGCGTCACTTCGAGCAAATCGGTTGCAGTGTCGAACCGTGCTCGCTGGCGTTTTCGCGCGAGCAGAACTGGTCGACCTGGTTGCGGCTGCGGCAGTTCCTGGTCGGCGGCAAGCTGGGCCCGCTTTATGCCAACGCCACGACGAAGGCGCAGATGAAGCCCGAGGCGGTCTGGGAGGTCGAGCAAAGCCACTCGCTGAATGCCGCGCTGCTGTACCAGGCGTCGGCCGCGCGCTCGGCGCTGTACCAGGTCTTTCGCGAGCTGTTCACCCGCTTCGACTATCTGATCGCCCCTTCGGCCCAGGTGTTTCCGTTCGATGCGCAGCTGCACTGGCCAAGCGAGATCGCCGGCGTGGCGATGGACACCTATCACCGCTGGATGGAAATCGTGACGCCGTTCACGCTGGCCGGGCTGCCCGTGGTCGGCATGCCGGTCGGCTTCAGCGCGAATGGGTTACCGATGGGCATGCAGATCGTCGGCCCGGCCCATGCCGACCTCAGCGTGCTGGCGGTTGCCCGCGCTTACGAGCAGGCCTCGGGCTGGACGCGGCGCCAGCCGCCGGTGCTGGAGCAGTTCGCCTCGCGCTGAAGCGCGAGCACGCCGTCAGGTGCGCACCGGCGGCGGCGCGTCCACACCCAGGTCCGCCACCGTCTTGCGGGTGTGCTCGATCATGTAGTCGAGGAAAGCGCGGGTGCGCGCCGGCATGAATTTGCGGCTGGGCAGGGCCGCCACCAGGCTGAGACGAGCGGTGATCCACGGCGACAGCACCCGCTGCAGCCGGCCGCTGGTGAGCAGCGGCACCAGCAGGTCCACCGGCTGGCTGCTGATTCCGGCGCCCTCGACCGTCGCGCGCAATAGCGTGTCGGTGTTGTTGGCGGTCAGCACCGCCGGTACCTCCACTTCCAGCGTGCGGTCGTCATTCGTCGGATCGATGAGTGTCATCGGCCGCAGTCGGATGCCGGGGGTACGCAGGCGCAGGCACTGGTGCTGCCGCAGGTCCTGCGGCGTGGCCGGCGTGCCGTGGCGCTGCAGGTACTCGGGCGACGCGCAGAACACCGCGTGGCTCAGGATGATGGTGCGCGAGATCACATGCGCATCGAGTTGCACCGCGCCGCTGAGGACCGTCAGGTCGAAATCCTCCACGGCCGGATCGGGCGAGTCGTCCACCTGGAACTCCAGCTTCACGCCGGGATGCAGCCGGCAAAAGCCCGCCACCAGCGGCGCCAGCATGTGGGTGGCCGCCACCGGCGGCGCCAGGATGCGCAAGGTGCCGGTCATCTCGCGGGTATGGGCCTGCGCGGCGGCGCGCGCTTCGTCGATGTCGCCCAGGATGTTGCGCAGGCGGGCCAGGTAGGCCTCGCCGGCGGGAGTGAGCGACAGGCGCCGCGTCGTGCGCTGCAGCAGGCGCACTCCCAGGTGCTCTTCAAGATCGCCGATGAGCCGGGTGACCACGGCCGGCGCCAGGTCCAGCTTGCGCGCGGCCGCCGCGAAGCCGCCCTCGTCCACGACCTGCTGGAAAACCTGCATCGACTGCAATCGGTCCATGGCGCGCCCTCCGGCGAATTCAAGAGGGTAATTATTGACGATTTGGCAATAACGGATTGACTGCGAGGCTATTTTTTGACGCTGTTGGCAGTAATACAGTCACTGCATCGATGAACGAACCCCCAGACAGGAAGTTCACCGAGCTGGACAGACGGGACCGAGAAGCCCCCCATGCCCGGGTTTATCCACCACTTTGCATTGAAGGAATCATCATGAACACATCCAGAATCCTCGCCGTCGCCGTCCTCGCTGCCGCTGCCTCTTTCGGCGCGCAAGCCGATGAAGCCGACGCTTCGCAGTACGCCGTGCAATTCCATGGCACCCGCAGCCGCGCGGAGGTGCAGGCCGAAGCTGTGAAGTCCGTCGGCGACCGCAGCCAGGAACTCGCTGCCAACGGCCCGCAAACGCTGAGCGCGCCGTCGACCACCGACCGCGTCACCGTTCGCGCAGAGACCGTCCGGGCCGTGCGCCTGGGCCAGATTCCGTCCGGCGAGCGCAGCATGTAATTCAGCGCTCCTCGCTGAGTTCGAGAACCCGTCCGGGGCAACCCGGCGAGTTTCAGAGAAACCCGTCCAGGGCAACCCGGGCGGGTTTTCTTCATTGGAGGTTGGCGGTGGCCGAGGCTGGCGCTCAGCGCAGCATCGTCGACATGGCCGAGAGGCAGTTGATCATCCGCACCGCTGCTTCCACTGAGGGCGCTTCGAAGCCGATCTCGTCGCCTTCCATGCGCTGCAGCGTGGGCCACTGGCAGAACAGGTCGGCCATGGCGGGCGACGAAGTCCGGATGCGCACCTGCAGCGGGCCGGGCAGCACGAAAGGCCGGGGCTTGTGCGATTGGGATAGGGCTGCTGCCATGCCCGCGCGGATGGCGCTGCAGGCCTGCACCGGCGACAGACTGATGCCGCTGGTATGGCCGGTGGCGCGCTTGGTCTGCACGAAGACGGTGTCGGGAAAGAACGGCCGGTGTTCCTCGATGAAAGCGTCGTCGCCGCTGGCCATCGCCACCGGCACCTTGTACTCGCCGGCCAGCGCGCCGTAGATGCCGGCCTCGCCCATCTCCCGGCCGTTGAAGCGGATGCGCGTGAAAGCGAAGCTGTTGATGGTGTGCGCCAGGATTCCGCGGCCCTGCGCGCGCGAGTGGTAACCGATCATGCAGACCGCATCGACCTGCTGGTCCACGCCGGCCATCATGCTCAGGTAGCGCGGCTTGCCCTGCACGGCCTGGGCGCGCGCATCGAGCAGGTCCGGCGGCATGTTGCGAAAGCCGCCGTGCGAATCGTTGACCAGCACCTCGGTGGCGCCCGCATCGAAGGCACCGGCGATCGCTGCATTGGCCTCATGCGTCATCAGCACCCGCGCGCGCTCGTACTCGGGGTTGCCCGCGCGCGTCTGCTCCGGGTGGTAGACGCCGGCGACGCCTTCGATGTCGGTGGAGATCAGGATCTTCATGATGAGCGGTCCGAGGCAGGAGCGAAGCGATTCAGCAGCAGCATCCGCCGCGTTGGCCGCTTTGCTGGATCGGCGGGCAGGGCACCGTGCCATAGGAACAGTACACGCAGCAGTCGCCGGGCTTGGGCTTGAGCACCGCATGACACTGCTCGCACTCGTAGAACCACTGGCAGGCGTCGGTCGGCATGGTCTCGGTCTTGGCGTGCCCGCACTCGGGGCAGGTCAGCGTCGACTGCAGGACGACGGCGGGGGAAGGGGGTTGCTCGTTGGCCATGGCCCACTCTAGCGCCGATCGGGATCGGATGGCCGCGCCGGTTGCCGCGAAGCGGGCGGCCAGTCGGGCAGCAGGTCGGCCAGCGCACTGCGGTGATGGCCATCGCGACCGGTCACGGCCGTGGCCTGCCACAGCGCGTGGACTATGGCCTGCTCGGTGCTGTCGGCAACGGCCTGGAACAACGGGTCGAGCAGGGCCTCGTGCAGCATCGCGACGGCGGGCATGGGCCGGTCCGGTTGCAGCGGCACGGTGTACGCGGTGGAAAACGCCAGCGCGATGTCGCCGCTGCCATGGCCGAACACCGAGCCGGTACGGGCCAATCCAGCGCCGGCGCGCAATGCCAGCCTGCGCAACTGGCGCGCATCGAGCGGAGCGTCGGTGGCGATGATCATGATGACCGAACCTCTTTCCGGCCCGGTCGGTGGGGGCTGTCCGGCCGCCGCGAGCAGTGCCGAACCGAGCGTCTGGCCGGCCATGATCAATTGCGGCAGCCGGCCGAAGTTGGCCAGCACCAGCGCGCCGATGGTGTGTTCAGCGCTGCCCGCGGTCACGCGGCGAGATGCCGTGCCGATGCCGCCTTTGAGCCCGAAGCACGACATGCCGCGGCCGGCGCCGACCGAGCCTTCCGCTATCGCAACGCTTGCCTGTTCGAATGCCTGCAGGTAGTGCCGTCCGCTCACCGCCATGCGCTGGATGTCGTTGAGATAACCGTCGTTGCACTCGAACACCAGCGGATTGACGGTGGGCAGGCTGCGCCCGCATTCCGGATTGGCGTCTATGCACTGCTCGATCTGCGCCGTCGCCACCGCCGTCACCGAGAAGGTGTTGGTCAATGCGATCGGCGTCTCCAGCACGCCGAGCTCCTCCACCTGCATCAGTCCCACGCTCTTGCCGAAGCCGTTGAGCACCACGGCGGCGGCCGGCACCCGGTCCAGGAACAGGTTGGCGGAACGGGGACGCACCACCGTGACGCCGGTCTGCACGTCGCCCATGTCCAGCGTGCAGTGGCCCACCGTCACGTCCGCCACATCGCTGATGGCGTCGCGCCCGCCGCTGGGCAGGCTGCCGATGCGGGGAAGCTGATGTCGGGGGATCACGGCGTATCTCTCACTGGTCGATCTTCGGGTCCAGCGCGTCACGCAGCCCGTCGCCCAGCAGGTTGAAGGCCAGCACCGTGAAGAAGATCGCCAGGCTGGGGAACAACGCCACATGCGGCGCGTTGAGCATGTCGGCCCGGGCCTCGTTCAGCATCGAACCCCATTCGGGCGTGGGCGGCTGCGCGCCCAGGCCCAGGAACGACAGGCTGGCCGCGGTGATGATGGAAGTGCCGATCCGCATCGTCAGGTAGACCACCACCGACGATACCGTTCCCGGCAACAAATGGCGCAGCATGATCACCGAGTCGGGCGCCCCGATCGAGCGCACCGCCTCGATGTAGGTATGGTGCTTGAGCGACAGCACGTTGCCGCGCACCAGCCGGGCGAACGCCGGCACGCTGAACACGGCCACCGCCAGGATCACGTTGATCATGCCGTTGCCCAGGATCGCCACGATGCCGATCGCCAGCAGGATGCCGGGAAAGGCGAACAGCACGTCGGACATCCGCATCACGATGCGGTCCCACCAGCCCTCGTAATAGCCGGCCAGAAGGCCCAGCAGGGTGCCGATCACGGCGCCCACGGCCACCGAGATCAGGCCCGCGGCCAGCGAGATGCGCGACCCCATCAGGATGCGGCTGAAGATGTCGCGGCCCAGCGAGTCGACGCCGAACCAGTGCGCGGCGGACGGCGCTGCGTTCAGCGCGTCGTAGTCGAAGTAGTTCTCGGCGTCGTACGGCACCAGCCAGGGCGCGAGTACCGCCACCAGCACCAGCAGCACCACGAAAATGGCGGCGATCACGGCGACGCGCTGCTTCTTGAACTTGCGCCAGAACTCCGACGCCGGGGTGCGCACGTCGCTGGGTTGGGCGGGAATGTCAGGGGTCGTCACTTGAAGCGGATGGTGGGATTGATGACGGCGTACAGCAGGTCCACCACCAGGTTGATCAGGATGAATTCGAGCGAGAACAGCAGCACCAGCGCCTGGATGACGGGGTAGTCGCGCATCTCCACCGAGTCCACCAGCAATCGGCCCATGCCGGGCCAGTTGAAGACCACCTCGACCACGATCGAGCCGCCCAGCAGGAAGCCGAACTGCAGGCCCATCATGGTCACCACCGGGATCAGCGCATTGCGCAGGGCATGCTTGACCAC
>JAAOZX010000416.1 GCA_012274225.1 Comamonadaceae bacterium
CAGGACCTGGCCGCTGCTGAACATGTCGCCGACGCGCACGGCATTGCGCCAGCGCATCTCCCAGCCATCGATGCCGACCTTCTTGGCCAGCGCATCCAGGCAACCTTCGACGGCAAAACTCGTCTGGTTGACGCCAAAGCCGCGCATCGCGCCGCAAGGCGGGTTGTTGGTGTAGACGGCCACGGCTTCGATGTCGATGGCCGGAATCCGGTAGGGCCCGCAGGCATGGCCGGCCGCGCGCTCGATCACCTTGCCGCCGACCGAGGCATAGGCGCCCGAGTCGCCCAGGATGTTGATCCGGGCGGCGGTCAGTCGCCCCTGCGCGTCGCAGCCCACGGTGTAGTCCATGGTGACGGGATGCCGCTTGGGATGGATGCGAACCGACTCTTCCCGGTTCAATTCGATCCGCACCGGTTTGCCCGTCAGCCGGGCCAGCAGCGCCGTCTGCGCCTGGATCGTCATGTCTTCCTTGCCGCCGAAGGCGCCGCCGTTGGGCACCAGTTCGACGAACACCCGGTCCTCCGGTTCGCCCAGCACCGACGCCACCTGGCGCCGGTCGTCGAATACGCCCTGGCCCTGGGTCAACAGATGCAGCCTGCCGTCGTCCATGGGCACGGCCAATGCCGCTTCCGGTTCCAGGAACAGGTGCTCGATGCGCTGCGTGCGCCAGGTGCCGGTCACGACGTGTGCCGACGACGCCAGCGCCGCATCGACTTCGCCGCGCTGGATCTTCGTGCGTGACAACACGTTCTCGTGGCGCGGATTGACCTGTGGCGCATCGGGCTTCACCGCCTCGACCGGATCGACCAGGGGCGCCAGCACTTCATATTTGACTTCGACCAGGGCCGCCGCTTCGCGCGCCAGGCGTGGCGTCTCGGCGGCGATCACAGCGAGCACATCGCCGACGCAGCGCACCTCCTCGCCCTCGGCCACCAGAACCGGCCAGTCGTTGTAGATCTGGCCGACCCAACGGTCGCCCGGGACGTCCTTGGCGGTGGCGACCTTCGCCACGCCAGCCAGCGCAGCGGCCTTGCGGGTATCCACACCGAGCACGCGGGCCCGGGCATGGGGTGACAGCACCAGCGCACCATGCAGCAGACCGGGAACCTCGATGTCGGCGACGAAGGGTTGGGTGCCCAGCGCGAGTTCGAGTCCGCGATAGCGGCCCAGCGATCGGCCGACGCCTCCGTCATTCACCAACTGTGGCAACTGTTTCTCGCGCTTGGCTTTGAAGATCAATTCGACCGCGTCGATGATCTTGACGTAACCGGTGCAGCGGCACAGGTGGCCGCTCAGGGCCCTGGCGATCTCGGCTCGCGACAGCGGCCGGCCCCGGTCCGTCAGCCACTTGATGCGCAGGACCAGGCCGGGTGTGCAAAAGCCGCACTGCAAGCCGGCCGCCGCCTGCAGCGACGTGGCGAACAACTGGCGCTCGTCCTCGCTGACGCCTTCCAGTGTCAGGACTTCCTTGCCCTGTACCTTGTCCATGGTCAGCGCGCAGGAGTTCTTGGGCACGCCGTTGATCAGGATCAGGCAGGCGCCGCAGGCCTGCTGGGGCGCGCAGCCGTTCTTGACCGAGGTGATCTTCAGGTTCTCCCGCAGCACCTCCAGCAGCAGCCGATCGGCAGCGGCATGCACTTGCACCGGCGCGCCATTGAGGGAGAATTGATAAAGATTCATCTTTAAGGCCTTGCGGGACAGATCTTCAGCTCTGTCCTCAACTGACTAACAGCTTCGTTCGGGCGATTATCTGGCGCAGCATCGCTTTGCCTAGCAACTTCGAGCGCACACTTGATCGAAATCATGGCCGAACTGACCCCGATCCCCATTGCCATCCTTGCGACGCGGTTGTTTTCCGAGCTGGAACAGAAGAAAGCGGCGTTCGACCTGCCGGAACGCTTTTTCTACGCCGGCAGCAGCACCCGCGACCTGTCGCTGAACCTCCACGGTAGCCGTGCGGCCACGCCGTTCGGACCCGCGGCGGGACCGCACACCCAGCTAGCTCAGAACATCGTGCTGTCGTGGCTGTGCGGCGGCCGCTTCATGGAGTTGAAGACCGTCCAGATCATGGAGGACCTGCACATTCCCAGGCCCTGCATCGACATGCAGACGGTGGGCTTCAACGTCGAATGGTCGCAGGAGCTCAAGCTGGACCAATCGCTGGAGGAGTACGTCAAGGCCTCGATGCTGATCGAGATGCTGCAGGCATCGGGCATGGCGGCCGGTTGCGCGGACACCGTCTTCGACATGAGCGTGGGCTACGACCTGGCCGGCATCAGCTCGCCGTCGGTGCGCGGGTTCCTCACCGGATTGATGGACGCGAGCACGGTGGTCGAGCGCCTGAGAGCGCAGATCCCGCCGGCCCTGGCACGCTTTCGCGACCTGCCGTTCCGCACCCGCATTTCCGACACGCTGACCCTATCCACCTTTCATGGCTGCCCGCCCGGCGAGATCGAGGCCATCGCGGCTTTCCTGCTGCGCGAGATGGGCTTGAACGTCGTGGTCAAGCTCAATCCGACGCTCCTCGGCCGCGAGGCGCTGCGCGAGATCCTGCACGAGCGCCTCGGCTACACCGAGCTGCAGGTGCCCGACGCCGCTTTCGACAACGACCCGAAATGGGAACAGATCGTCGCGATCGTCGAGCGGCTGGGAAGCCTGGCGTCGGGTCTGGGCCGCGGCTTCGGCGTGAAATTCAGCAACACGCTGCTGGTCAAGAACCACAAGGCCTTCTTTCCGGCGACCGAAACGCAGATGTACATGTCGGGGTTGCCGCTGCACGTCCTGGCGATGGTCCTGGTCCGGCGTTTCCGCTCGGTGTTTGGCGACCGCTTCCCGGTGTCGTTTTCGGCGGGAATCGACGAGGGCAATTTCGCCGACGCCGTGGCGCTCGGCCTGAAGCCGGTCACCGTCTGCTCGGACCTGCTGAAGGCCGGCGGCTATGGCCGCGCCATCCGGTATCTGAAGGCGCTGGAAGCGCGCATGGATACCGTCGGGGCGCGCAATATCGATGAATTCATCGTCCGGGCCTTTGGTCATGGTGAGGTCGCCCTGAAGGGCCTGGGCCTCGCCGGGGAAAAGGCCGAGGCCTGCCGCCTGGCGCTGGCCGGCAAGGGTGATCTGGCAGCCGCAGCCGGCGCGGAACTCCCGGCCTGGGTCTCCGCGTGCCTGTTGCGCAACACGGAAACCTACGTCGATCGGCTGCTGCAGGAATCCCGCTACGGCAAGGCCCAGCATGCGGCGGCGCCGCGCAAGGTCGGCAAGCCGCTGGCGCTCCTGGACTGCGCGGTCGCCTGCAACCAATGCCTGCCGGTGTGTCCCAACGATGCCAACTTCCCATTCGTCATTCCGCAGGGAACCTACCCGGTCGAACGGCTGGTGCGAACGCCCGCCGGATGGCGCAGCGAGCCCGCCGGCGCCCTGGTCATCGAAAGGCACCGGCAACTGGGCAACTTCGCCGACGCCTGCAACGAGTGCGGCAATTGCGATGTGTTCTGCCCGCAGGACGGCGGCCCCTACCTGGCCAAGCCGCGATTCTTCGGCAGCGCCGCCGCCTGGAAAGCGACACGGGATCGGGACGGCTTCGCCTTTGGGCTGGACGGCGACACCCTGATCGTGCATGGCCGCTTCGACGGCGAAGAGGTGCTGCTGGAGCAAACCCCCGGCCGCAAATTGAGGTATGCCGGCAAGGGTTTCGATATTCGGCTTCAGCTCGATGACCCGGTCGGCTCGGTCGAAGGCCAGGCCGAGGGCGCGGTCGACCTGCGCCGGCTGCGCATCATGGACCTGATCCGGATCGCCGTCGCAGATCCCAAGGCGAACAACTTCATCAGCACGGGCCTGTTGCTGGCCGCGGCCCCCGCGCCATGACCGACACACTGATCCGGGGCGGCACGCTGGTCACGGCCGACGGACGCCGGCGCGCCGACCTGTTGTGCCGTGAAGGCCTGATCGCCGCCGTCGGCACCGAGCTGGCACACAGCTCCGACGCGGAAGTCATCGACGCCGGCGACTGCTTCGTGCTGCCCGGCGGCATCGATCCGCACACCCATCTGCAATTGCCGATGATGGGCACCGTCGTGGCCGACGACTTCTACTCCGGCACGACCGCCGCCGCGTCCGGTGGCACCACGACCATCCTGGACTTCGTCGGACCGGTCCGCGGCCAGTCGCCGCTGGAGGCGCTGGCAACCTGGCGAAGCTGGGCCGACAAGGCGGTGATCGACTACGGCTTTCACATGACAGTGGCGTGGTGGGGGCCGCGTTTCTCTGAAGAGATGGCCAGCCTGGTGCGCGACCACGGCATCACCAGCTTCAAGTTCTTCCTGGCCTACAAGGGCGGCCTGATGCTGCCCGACGAGGACCTCATTGCCGGGTTCCTGCGTTGCCGTGAGCTGGGAGCTCTGCCGCAGGTCCACGCCGAAAACGGTGAGCTCATTGCTTATCTGCAGGCGAAGATGCTGGCCGAAGGCGTCACTTCGCCGCTGGGCCATGTGCTGTCCCGTCCGCCGCAATGCGAAGGCGAAGCGACCGGCCGCGCCATCGCCATGGCGGAAATCGTCGACGTTCCGCTGTACGTCGTGCATGTGTCGGCGGCGCCGGCGGCGCGTGCCATCGCCGACGCGCGTTCCCGCGGCGTCAAGGTGATCGGCGAGACGCTGCCCGGGTTCCTGGCCATCGACGACTCGGTGTACCGGAACGCCGACTTCGATTTCGCCGCCGGCCACGTGATGAGCCCGCCCTACCGGCCGCGCGAACACCAGGCCGTTCTCTGGCAGGCGGTGCAGGACGGCACGCTCAGCACCACCGGCACCGATCACTGCTGCTTCACCCGGGCCCAGAAGCGCCTGGGGCAGCGCGATTTCACCCGGATACCGAACGGCTGCGGCGGGATCGAGGACCGGCTGCATGTGCTCTGGCACCTCGGCGTCAACAGTGGCCGGATCTCGCCGGAACGGTTCGTGGCGCTGACATCGACCAACGCGGCGCGCAACTTCAACCTGTGGCCGCGCAAGGGCTGCCTGGAGGTCGGCGCCGACGCCGACGTGATCGTGCTGGACCCGGCGAGGACCAAGACCTTGTCGGCGGCCACCCAGCGCCAGAACACCGACTTCTCGGTCTGGGAGGGAATGCAGGTCAAGGGCGTGGTCGTGCACACCTTCAGCCGCGGCGCTCATGTCTGGGCCGACGGCGAGCTGCGCGCCGAAGCCGGCCGGGGTCGTTACCTGCCGCGCCAGCCGTTCGGCGATCCCTATCAGGCACGCGTCTAGCAGGGCGGGGCCGGTTTGACCCTACCGGCCGGACCGCCTTGACGAAACAACTGTTTTATGAAAAGATCTACATGAAACTACAGTTTCATGTGCCATGCAACGCGCCGAGCCCACCATCCAGGAATCGATCATGGCGGTGTACGACAGCCTGCCGCCCGGCGAGCGCAAGCTTGCCGACACGGTGCTGGCCCGTCTGACCGACCTGGCCAGCTATTCCGCGACCGAACTGGCCGCCGACGCTTCCGTGTCCAAGGCGACCGCCGCGCGCTTCTTCCGGCGCATCGGTTACGAGAGCTTCGGCCATGCGCGCCTGCAGGCCCGGGCCGAAGCGCACATGGCGTCACCCCTGTACGCGTTTGCCGGCGCGGCCAGGGCGCGCGATGCCGACGCCTTGTCGCGGCACGTTGCGGATGATCTCAACAATCTGTCGGAAAGCTTCCGGCAGTCGGGCACCGGCGTCCTGGAGCAGGCAATCAGCCGGATCGCCAAGGCACCGCGGGTCCATGTCGTCGGCATGCGCAACGGCCACTTCGTCGCCGGTTATGCCGCTTACCTCCTGGCCCAGGCCAGGGACGACGTCGTCACGCTGCCCAATGCGGCGATGACGCTGGCCGAGGATCTGGTCTCACTGCGGCGCGGCGACGTGCTGCTGGTCGTGGATTTCCGGCGTCGCTCCGCCTTCCTGCAGACCATCGTCGAGACCGCGCGCCGGGCCGGTGCGCAACTGGTCTTCCTGGCCAGCCCGGGCATGCCCCCGTTGTCGCGCAATGGCGATGTGGTGATCCGCTGCCTGACAGACAGCGCATCGATCTTCCATTCCTATGCGCCGGCCGTGAGCATCGTCAACTACCTGTGTGCGGGGGTCGCCACGCAGCGGGGCAGGAAAAGCCGCCAGCGCCTCGAGGCGATCGAAGACCTGCACGAGTCGCTCGGCGACATCCGGCACTGATTCATCCACGGACAGACGATCATGGTCATCAGCACTGAACTTCGCATCGATGCAAAGCGCCTGGCGGCGCGACTGGAAGCGCTTGGCGCCGTGGGCGCCATTGCCGGAGGCGGCGTGTGCCGCCTCGCGCTCACGGCCGAAGACCGCGCCGGGCGCGACCTCGTCGCCGGGTGGATGCGTGAACTGGGCCTGTCCGTGACGGTCGACGCGATCGGCAATGTGATCGGCGTGCGCGAGGGGCTCGAATCGGGCGCCCCCGTCATGGCCGGATCCCACATCGACACGGTACGCACCGGCGGGCGCTACGACGGCAACCTCGGTGTGCTGGGCGCCCTGGAGGTGATCCAGACCCTCAACGATGCGGGCCTCACGACGCGACGCCCGTTGGCGGTGGCCTTCTTCACCAACGAGGAGGGCGCGCGCTTCAATCCCGACATGATGGGCAGCCTGGTCTATGTCGGCGGCCTGCCGCTCGATGAAGCGCTGGCCACCGTGGGCATCGATGGCGAATCGGTCGGCGATTGCCTCAAGAAGATTGGTTACGACGGACCTGCGCCTTGCGGCCAACCGGAGGTTCATGCCTATGTCGAGCTGCACGTCGAGCAGGGACCGGTGCTCGATCTCGATGGCATCACCATCGGCGCCGTCGAGGGTGTGCAGGGCATTTCGTGGACCGAGTTCGCGGTGCTGGGCGTGTCCAACCACGCCGGCACCACGCCGATGCGGCTGCGCCACGACGCCGGCTATGTGGCCTGCGCCATCGCCAACCATGCGCGCGAGATCGCCCGCTCGCTGGGTGGCGACCAGGTCGCGACCGTCGGCGCCATCAAGCTGTCGCCCAACCTGGTGAACGTCATCGCCAACCAGGCGGTGTTCACGGTCGATCTGCGCAACACCGACGAGGCGGTGCTGCAGGATGCCGAGCGGCGCCTGCACGCGTTCGCCGCCGAAGTCGCCAAGGCCGAAGGTGTCGAGCTGAGCCACCGCTCGCTGGCGCGGTTCGAGCCGGTGGCGTTCAATCCGCACGTGGTCAATCTGGTCGAAGCGACTGCGCGCCGCCTGGGCCACACGGTGCGGCGCCTGCCCAGCGGCGCCGGCCACGATGCCCAGATGCTGGCCCGCATCTGCCCGGCGGGAATGATCTTCGTGCCGAGCGTAGCTGGCATCAGCCACAACGTGAAGGAATTCACCGCGCTGCCCGATCTCGAGGCCGGCGCCAATGTATTGCTGCACACCCTGTTGGCGCTGGCGAAGTGAGCGCAAGACCCAACATCAACAGATCATGAGGACCCGGATATGACCAGAATCGTCAAGGTGGGGGCGGCGCAACTTGGCGCCATCCAGCGCAGCGACAGCCGCGAAAGCGTGGTGCGGCGCCTGCTGGCGCTGCTGCGCGAGGCGCACGGCATGGCCTGCGACGTCGTCGTGTTTCCCGAACTGGCGCTGACGACGTTCTTCCCGCGCTGGTACATGGAGGACCCGGCCGAGCTCGACAGCTTCTACGAGCGCGAAATGCCCGGACCGGTGACGCGCCCGTTGTTCGAGGAGGCCGTGCGGCTGGGCATCGGCTTCTACCTCGGATATGCCGAACTGACGCAGGAGGAAGGCCGCACCCGCCGCTTCAACACCTCGATTTTGGTGGACAAGACCGGCAGGATCGTCGGCAAGTACCGCAAGATCCATTTGCCCGGACATGCCGAGCACGAGCCGTGGCGCCGCTTCCAGCACCTGGAGAAGCGCTATTTCGAAACCGGCAACCTCGGCTTCAACGTGAACCGGGCCTTCGGCGGCATCATGGGCATGTGCATCTGCAACGACCGCCGCTGGCCGGAAACTTACCGCGTCATGGGCCTGCAAGGCGTCGAGATGGTCATGCTCGGCTACAACACGCCGGTGCACAACCCGCCGGCCCCCGTGCACGACAACCTGTCGAACTTTCACAATCAGCTGGTCATGCAGTCGGGCGCCTACCAGAACGGCACCTGGGTGGTCGGCGTGGCCAAGGCGGGCTGCGAGGAAGGGTGCGACATGATCGGCAACAGCTCGATCATCGCGCCCTCCGGCGAAGTCGTCGGCTGCTGCACCACGCTGGAGGACGAACTGGCGGTCGCGCGCTGCGACCTCGACCTGTGCAATTCGTTCAAGAACACCCTGTTCAACTTCGCTGTGCACCGCCAGCCGGAGCACTACCGCATGATCGTCGAGCGCAAGGGCGCGATCCTGCCGCCCGAATAGGGCGTACGCTGGAAGCATCATGCAATGGCATTACCGCTGCGCGACCTGCGACACCCGCTACGAAATCGTCCCCGGGCGCTATCTGTGCGACCCGTGCGCGCGTGGGCAGCAGCCCGATCGCCCGCTCGAAGGCATTCTGGAGGTGAACTGGGAGGTCGATCCGCAGGGGACCGCTGTTCCGCTGCCGGTCGAAGCCGAGTGGTTTCCTGCGATCCCGGTCGGCAACACACCGCTCTGGGCACCCGAGCGGCTGCGGCGTGAATTCGCCGCGCCCGGGCTCTGGCTCAAGGACGACACCTGCAATCCCTCCGGATCGTTCAAGGATCGCGCTTCGTACCTGGTCGCCGCTCTTGCACTCAAGCATGGCGTCAAGGAAATCGTGCTGGCCTCGACCGGCAATGCGGCCTCCAGCATGGCGGCAGTGGGGGCGGCTGCGGGCCTGCCCGTCAAGGTGTTCCTGCCGGCCGCCGCTCCCGTCGCCAAGCGCATCCAGGTGCTGCAGTACGGGGCCGAACTGGTTTCGGTGGACGGCACCTACGACCAGGCCTTCGATCTCTCGCTGGAGTATTCGAAGAAAACCGGGTCGCTGTCGCGCAACACGGCCTACAACCCCTTGACCATCGAAGGCAAGAAGACGGTCGCATTCGAGATCGACCACGACTTGTTGCAGGCCGAAGCGGGTGCCTGCGACCATGTCTTCGTGCCGACCGGCGATGGTGTCATCCTGGCCGGCGTCTACCGCGGCTTCGAGAACCTCCTGAAGCTGGGCCGCATAGCCAGGATGCCGGTCGTCTGGGCCTGCCAGGCCGAGGGCTCGAGCGCCATCGCCCGGGCGTTGCAGGACCCGTTTTCCGCCAGCGATCCGTTCGGCCCGCCGCGGCCCTCAAAGACAGTGGCCGACTCCATTGCCGTCGATGTGCCGCGCAACGGATCGCATGCGCTGGCCAAGCTCAAGCGCTACGGCGGCCAGGCCGTCGTCGTGTCCGATAGCGAGATCCTGGCAGCGCAAAGAAAGCTCTCCGCCGGAGCGGGCCTGTTTGCCGAACCGTCTTCGAGTGCCGCCTTCGCCGGCTGGCTAAAGGTGCGCGATCGCTTGTCGAGCGAGGAAAATTGCGTCCTGCTGATCACCGGCTCGGGATTGAAGGACATCAAGGCGGCCGCAACAGGCCTCGGACTCGAAACATGAATAACAGGAAAGCCTCCCATGATTGACCTGAAAATCAATGCCGCCCAGCGGAAAAAGAACATCCAGCGCTGCCGCGAAAACGGCATCATTTTGCCGACCTATGCGCAGATGCGCGATCCGGCGCTGATCCCCGAATCGGTGAAGGAGGAACTGGCCGGCATCGGGCTGTGGGATGTGCATGTGCGCAACCTGTTTCGCATCAACTGGCACAACCAGCCGGTGGAAAAGGGCGGCGGTTTCGGCGGCGTCAACTTCGTCGAGTTGCCGCGTGCCATCACCGGAACCAAGGCCCGCGTCGTCGGCATTGCCGGCAAGTGGTTCCCGACCGGCGCGCACAAGGTCGGCCCGGCGATCTCCTGCCTGCTGCCCGAGCTGGTGACCGGCCGCTTCGACCCGACCACGAAGAAGGCGGTCTGGCCGAGCACCGGCAACTACTGCCGCGGCGGCGCCTTCGTCTCGCGCCTCTTGACCTGCCCGTCCATCGCGATCCTTCCGCAAGGCATGTCGCAGGAGCGCTTTGCCTGGCTGCGGACGATGGCCGAGGAGGTGATCGCCACGCCGGGCAGCGAATCCAACGTCAAGGAAATCTTCGACAAGTGCATAGAGCTGGAACGCACCCGGCCCGATGCCGTCATCTTCAACCAGTTCGACCAGTTGCCCAACGCCCTGTGGCACTACAACGTGACCGGGCCGGCGATGGCCGAGGTGTTCAAGAAGATCGCCCGTCCCGGCGACGTGGTGGCCGGTTCGGTGCTGGCCTCCGGTTCGGCCGGCACCATGTCGGCGGGCTCTTACCTGCGCGACACCTTCCCGGGCGCGAAGGTCGGTGTGGCCGAAGCCCTGCAGTGCCCCACCATCCTGGAAAACGGTTTCGGCGACCACCGCATCGAGGGCATCGGCGACAAGCACATTCCCTGGATCCACAACATGCGCGAGACGGATATGGCGATCGGCATCGACGACGAACTGCCGATCCGCTTCATGCGCCTGTTCAACGAGCCGGCCGGCCGCAAGCTGCTGGCCGAAAACGGCGTCGACAGGGGCGTGCTCGACCGTCTGGAGTGGATGGGAATCTCCTCCATCGGCAACCTGCTCGGCGCGGTAAAGTTCGCCAAGTACTACGAACTCGGCGAGAACGATGTCGTCTTCACGGTGTTCACCGATTCGATGGCGATGTACCAGAGCCGGCTGGTTGAACTCAATGCCGAACGTGGTGGCTACGATCAGCGCCAGGCCGACCGCGACTACGACCGGCTGGCCGGAACCGGGATCGATCATGTGCTGGAGCTCTCGCAGGTCGACAAGCGCCGCGTGCATCAGCTCAAGTATTTCACCTGGGTCGAGCAGCTCGGCAAGTCGGTCGACGAATTGCGCGCGCAATGGAGCGACCACCGCAATTACTGGGGCTGCCTGCGGACCCAGTCGGCGCAGCTGGACACGCTGATCGAGGAATTCAACGCCGAGGTGCAGGCAGGTTGAAGGCGACAAGGTGAAATCGCTTCGGGAACTCTATCGGATCGGCCTCGGGCCTTCGAGCAGCCACACGATGGGGCCGCGTTTCGCGGCCGAAGCTTTCGCGCCAACGGTTCCCGAGGCTGCGAAGATTCGCGTCACGCTCTATGGCAGCCTGGCGGCGACCGGCCGCGGCCACCTGACCGATCGCGCCGTCGGCGATCCGTTTGCCCCAAGGCCGGTGGAGATCGTCTGGCTGCCGGAGCAACTGCTGCCACGCCACCCCAACGGCATGCGGTTCGAGGCGCTGGATGGCGCGGGCCAGGTCATCGCCTCGCGCGTCGCGTACTCGGTCGGCGGCGGCGCGCTGCTCGACGAAGAGGGCCGGCCGGACGGCGGGCCCGACGTTTATCCCTACGCCACCCTCGCAGAGGTGCTGCAGCACTGCGAGGATGAAGGCCTGCTCATGTGGGAGCTGGTCACGCGGCACGAGGGCGAGGCGATCTGGCCTTATCTCGCCGAAATCTGGGCCACGATGAAGCACGCGATCGCCGCTGGCCTGGAAACGGAAGGGCGACTGCCGGGGACACTGAACGTGCCGCGCAAGGCCTCGGCCTACCACGTGCGGGTGCAGAACATGGCCGGCTACTTCCGGCTGAAGGCGCTGCAGTTCGCGTATGCGCTGGCGGTGTCGGAAGAAAATGCCGCCGGCGGCCGGGTGGTCACGGCGCCAACCTGCGGCGCCTGCGGCGTGCTGCCGGCCGTGCTGCTGTTCCTGCAGCACCAGGCCAAACTGTCCGACGAGAAGGTGCTGCATGCCATCGCGACGGCGGGCCTGATCGGCAACATGGTCAAGCGCAATGCCTCGATCTCCGGCGCCGAAGTCGGTTGCCAGGGCGAGGTGGGGACGGCCTGCGCGATGGCCGCCGGAGCCGCTGCGCAACTGCTGGGCGGCTCGGTGCGCCAGATCGAATATGCGGCGGAGATGGGTTTGGAGCATCACCTGGGCCTCACCTGCGACCCGATCGGCGGCTATGTCCAGATTCCCTGCATAGAACGCAACGCCGTGGCCGCCGTGCGGGCGGTGGACTGCGCGACCTATGCCTTGTTGTCGGACGGTCGCCACATCGTCTCGTTCGACGACGTGGTGAAGACCATGTGGGAAACCGGCCGCGACCTGAAGTCCACCTACCGCGAAACCGCCGAAGGCGGGCTGGCCAAGATCTACAGCCTGGGACTCAAGGGGCAGGGCAGTTTCCCCGGGATGGGCAGTTGACCCGCCCGTGTGAAATACTGGCGATCCGCCTGGTACCAACGATTCGCCATGAATAGAAGCCGCCTGCTCTCGAGCCTGACCCTGTTGCTGCTGGCAGGGTGTGCGGACTACCAACTCGCGACCTATGGTCCCAGCGAGAACTTCCTGACCTTCACTCACCCGTTCACGGATCAAGCCGCTGCCGATGTGCTGGCCAGCGCCAGGCAGCAGTGCCTGAAGCGGGGACAGGCGACGATCCAGACCTCCAGGACCTGCTCGCTCGAAAAATGCACCACCAACTACCAGTGCGTGGATTCGGCAGACCCGATCCAGCCGGGTAAGCCCTAGGGCTGTTATCCCCGGCGGTCCGGTGCCTCGGGTTTGCCGTCGATGAAGAGCCAGGAGCCCAGCGCACTCAATAACGCCAGCACGGCGCAGGCCAGCATCACCTGGCGAAAGCCCGCGACAAAGGCTTCGCCGACCGCCCGCTGGA
>JAAOZX010000076.1 GCA_012274225.1 Comamonadaceae bacterium
AAGGCGCCGGCCTTCATGGCCCGCACCGCGGTCTGGGCGCTGTCGTCGCCGGTCATGACGATGCATTTGACCACGGGGTCGGTCTCGCGCAGCTTCTGCATCAATTCGATCCCGCACATGCGCGGCAGGGTCTGGTCCGTCACCACAGCGTCCGGGTGCAGGGTTTCAAACCGCTTCAGCGCGTCCTCGGCCGAGCCGCTGACCTCGACCTCCCAGCCACTGCGGACCAGGTAGGTAGCGACGTTCTCCGCCAGGATTTCGTCGTCCTCAACCACCAGAACTGTGCCGTGCATGAGCCCTCCGCCTAAGTCATCCTGAATTGAAGCCGCACTTGCGTGCCCGCGTTTTCGCCGCTGGAAAGCGCGACCGCGCCGCCAAACCGCTCCATCACCCGCTTGAGCATTGGCAGACCCACGCCGAGCCCGTGGCGCTTGGTCGTGTGGAAGGGTTTGAACGCCATGGCGAGCAGTTGCGCCGACATGCCGACCCCGGTGTCCGTGACGGTGAGTTCAACCTCGCGGCGGTCGCCGACCAGGCGCAAGTCGATGCGCAGTTTCCCACCGCCCGGCATGGCCTCGATGGCGTTGGAAACAACACTGTGCAGGGCCTGCCTCATCAGGTGGGTATTGCCTTCGATCATCGGCCGGCAGGTTTCGTCGCGGCTCCACTGCACTTGCACGCCCGCTTTGGCGCAGGTCGCGGTGAACGAGTCGAGCACATTGTCGAGAATTGCCACCAGGTCGACGGGCTCGGGTTCGGCGTTGAGTGGTCGGGAGTACAGCAGCAGTTCGCGCACCCATTTCGACAGGAAGTCCACCTGGGTGATGATGTCCTGTGCATTCTTGCGCACCGGTAGATCGTCCGTCAGCAATGCCAGTTCAGCGCTGGAGCGGACACTTGCGAGGGGACTTCGCAGGCTGTGGGCGAGGGCCGTCGCCATCTCGCCGACGTACACCAGCGAATCCGTTTCGGCCAGTTGCTTTTGCTGCCGTTCGAGGAGCTTCGAGCCGCGCCGGATGATGCTGAACAGGCCCAGGTAGATCAGTACGACGCCGCCCAAGGTGGTTCCCCAGACCAGCAGCCGCCCCCTCTCGATGGTCGCGGTGAGGAACCGCGGCTCCTTGTAGACCTCAGCCACCAGCACGACGTCACCCTTCGAGTCAAACAGCGGAATGTAGTTCTCGATGAAGAATTCCTTCGGCTTCACGACAAACTTCTGTTCGTCCTTTTCGGCCTCGGAACTCGAATAGTGCGTGGCAATCTGCCTGCGGGTTTTGAAAGCTTCCTGCAGTTCATCGTTGTCGTCCGAAACCGTGCCGACCAGGCTCTTGTTGGTCGACCAGATGATTCGTCCGTCGCGGGTGAACAGGCTGGCCAGCAAGACATCCGGCAGCGTTGAAAGGTGCTCCAGCACATTCGCGCGGGCGGTTTCGATCGCCTGGATGGAAACGCCGGCGGCACTCGGATCGACTCGTGGATTCATCAGCTCCGGGAGCGTGAGGGTCGGACCCAGTCCGATGTGATCGCCCTCGATCGCCACGCAGTTCTGGATGAACTGGGCCGTGAGAGAGGAGTCCCGCTGCAAGGCCTCTTCGTTGACGAAGTGGGAGAGCAGCGCACCCGTCATGCCGGCCACCGGCAGCACCGCCGCCAGACTGGCGAGCGAAAACCACCTCAGCAGGTTGAATGGCTTGGGTATCTCGCTATTGCTCACGTCCTGAACACCTCATCAAGAAGCAAATCAAGAGTCCGCGCTCGAGGGGGCAAAGGCGCGTTGCAGCTTGTGTAACCACCTCCTTATAACATTACAAATGGAGATTTGCCTAGGGGTGAATCTATGTCGGCCATCCCGCGAAAACGGTACGGCCCTAGCGGGTGTTCCGGGCGGCCCCTCACTCCGGCCGAAACTTCCCACGGCACCCCGGGATACGCAGGCTGGAGCGGCGACGGCGCGGGCCCAAATCTGGAGGACAGAAATATGCAAGACCATAATCTTGACGTTGGTACTCCCAATCCCGGTGTCGATAGCGTCATGCGGCGGCGGGTCAACGGATCCCACCTCCGTCTATCGGTTCTATCCGGCAACAGGCCGCGCCCGTATCGGCACCGGCCAGTACGGCGCTGCTTCCAGCGGGCTGCGAAAGCCTTCACCTTTGACCTGGCAGGCACCTTCGTGGTTCGCTGCCACCACGGCGTCGGATCCGTTGCGCAGGCGCGCTGTCAATGCAGCACGATCACCGATCCCTCGGTGCGCCAACCCCGTCGGCCGCGTGACACTCCGGGCATTGCATCTCCGCGTTGAAGGCACCCGATGCCATCTTCTCCTCAAGCCGATGAACGACGGCTGACGGTCGCCGGCCGAAGGCCATGTGTTTCGTCGTCGGTAAGATGTGCCATGGAACGCACGCATTCGACTCAATCGCCTGACGCCATCCTCCAATCCCGGTAACCTATTGCCCATGGGCCGCAAACCTGCCTCCACAAGGCGCACCGTGTCGGAGGCAAATGGTCCCCGACCCAAGTCGGCATTGAAGGCGCGCGCAAGAGGCGAGACGGCGACAGTGCCGCAGCCCGCCGGGAATCGCTTCCGCGGGGCACACAAGTTCTATTGGATCTTCGCTGTTTCGGGTTTTTCCGGACTGATTTACGAATCGATCTGGACTCACTACCTCAAGCTTTTCCTCGGCCACGCCGCCTATGCGCAAAGCCTGGTCCTGGCGATCTTCATGGGCGGCATGGCGGTCGGGGCCTGGTTGTGCGGCCGCCGGTCGCAGCGCTGGCAAAACCTGCTGCTCGCCTATGCGATCGTCGAAGGTGTCATCGGCGCCCTGGCTCTGGTATTCCACCCGGTCTTCGTCGCCGTCGTCGATCTCGCCATGTCGCAGCTGATCCCCGCGCTGGTGTCGCCGGCGGCGATCACCGGGGTCAAGTGGGGCCTCGGCACCGCGCTGATCCTGCCGCAGTCGGTATTGCTCGGCATGACATTTCCGTTGATGAGCGGCGGCTTGATCCGCCGTTTTCCCGATCAACCCGGCCGCCGCATCGCCACCCTCTATTTCGCCAACAGCATCGGCGGCGCCCTGGGCGTTCTGGTGTCCGGCTTCTGGTTGATCCGCCTGCTCGGACTTCCGGGAACGATGGCCGTGGCCGGCGGACTGAATCTCGCCCTCGCCGTGCTGGTCGGCCGGCTTGCGCGGGGCGACCGTGAACCCGCATTTCCCAGCCCCGAGCCCGAGCGGCAGCAGCAAGGAGCCCTACCGCGCCTGCGCTGGATGCTGGTGGTTGCGGGCCTGACGGGCCTGTCGTCGTTCATCTACGAGATCGGCTGGATTCGCATGCTCAGCCTGGTGCTTGGCAGCTCGACCCACGCGTTCGAACTGATGCTATCGGCCTTCATCCTGGGACTGGCGATCGGCGGTATCTGGGTGCGTCGACGAATCGACAGCATCCCCTCGGCCGTTGGCTACCTTGGTTGGGTACAGGTCGTGATGGGTCTGTGCGCGCTGGCGACGCTGCCGCTGTACAACACCAGCTTCGATTTCATGCAGATGCTGATGTCGACGCTGCCCAAGACCGAGGATGGTTATGTTGCGTTCAATCTCGCCAGTCATGGCATCGCCTCGGCGATCATGCTGCCGGCGGCGGTGTGCGCCGGCATGACGCTGCCGCTGATCACCTATTCGCTGATCAAGGCCGGCGCCGGCGAACGCAGCATCGGGCTGGTCTACGGCGCCAATACGCTGGGGGCCATCGTCGGCGTCTTCTTTGCCGTTCATCTTGGCCTGCCATTGCTCGGCTTGAAGAACCTCATCATCGCCGGCGCCGGTGTCGACCTGCTGCTCGGCCTGGCCCTGCTGGCCAGCTGTGTCAAGCGCACCGGCCCACGGCAACCGGCGTTGGCGACGGGGCTCGCCATGCTGGCCCTGGGTGTGTCACTGACCTTTGTCGGCTTCGATGCGCACCGCATGGCCTCGGGCGTCTTTCGCGGAACGAATCGGATGCTGACGCCCGAAACCGCCAAGTTGCTGTTTCAGCGCGATGGCAAGACGGCTTCGATCGCCCTGTTGGAGTTGCCGGATCACGTGGTCCAGATCCGCACCAACGGCAAGGCCGATGCGTCGATCAACATGGGAGACTCGGGGCGCTACCAGGTCGACGAAGTGACCATGACACTGAGCGGCGCGTTGCCGCTCCTGCTGAAACCCGACGCACGCAGCGTCGCCAACATCGGCATGGGCTCGGGGCTCACCACCCAGGTGCTGCTCAGCGACCCCGGCGTGGCGCAGGTGGACACAATCGAGATCGAGGTGCAGATGGTTGCAGCGGCGCGAGGGTTTGCGCCGCGCAATCGCCTGGCGTACGAGGATCCGCGCAGTGTGGTCACCATCGAGGACGCCAAGACCTTCTTTTCCAATCGGCAGCGGCACTACGACATCATCGTCTCGGAACCCTCCAACCCCTGGGTCAGCGGCGTTTCCAGCCTCTTTTCCCGCGAATTTCACCGGCTGGTGGGCGGCTACCTGAATCGCGACGGCGTCATGCTGCAATGGCTGCAGTTGTACGAGATCGACGAGCCGCTCGTCATGTCGGTGATCAAGTCGCTCGACGAGAATTTTGCGGACTATGCGATCTATGCGGCCAATGCCGGTGACATCCTGATCGTCGCCACCAACGGAGATCGTCTGCCGCAATTGCCCGACGTCCTGCCGGTCAAGCCGGGGCTGGTCGCCCAACTCAATCGTGTCGGTATCTTCTCGCCGCAGGATCTGGCCGTCCGGCGACTGGCCACCAAGAAGGGTCTGGCCCCGCTTCTTCGGACCTATCCGATTGCCACCAATTCCGACTACAACCCGGTCCTCGACCAGAACGCCAGCCGCACGCGGTTCATCGGCCATCGTGCGGCGGGCCTGATGTCCATCGCCATCGAACCCCTTCCGCTCGTGGAAATGCTGAATGGGGATCATCCGAACTGGACACGGACGGTCGTTTCACCGAACAATCACTTGATCAATCCGCACCCGAGCAGCTTTGCCGGCTTCTTTCGTGATCACCTGTTGGGTGTGCCATTGGCTCCCATGCCCGCAGAGCAACGCGAAACCTTCCGCTTGCGGGCCGAGGAAATACTGGCCAACTGCCGTCAGCCTCCCGGCGACGATCCGGTATTCGCGCTGATGCGGATCGGGACGTCCCTGGCGCCGTTCCTGCGGCCTGAGGAATTGGCGCCCCTCTGGCCGAAGATCGAGGCGATGCCTTGCGTGTCCGTGCTGACCTCCAGCCAGCGGCAATGGCTGGAGTTGCTGCGGGCTGTCGGCCGGCGCGACGCGACCGGCATGGCGAGCACCACCGCATCGCTGTTCGCTCAGCATGAGGACAGCACCTCCTTGCGGCGCCGTTTTCTGCTCGGCGCCGGGATGCTGGGCAATATCGTCGCCGGACGGCCGGAAGTCGCGAGGAATCTGTGGGAGCGCTATGCGGCGTCGCTGTTCGCCACGACGCCACCGACGCTGATGATGCGAATCCTCGCCGCACACGCCGGCGTCTCGCCGGGATAGCAGGCTTCGCTCGCGGGGCTGTCAGCGCGGCCTGCGCCGCGAGCCTTCGCAGTTTCTTTCGCCCGAGCAAGCTGTACCTCGTAGCGTCGAGGCGGTGTGCGTGCGTCCCCATAGGGACGTTTGCGAACGTGGGGAATCTTCCGGATCCCCCACAGGTTGGGGAAAGTCTCCCCACCTATTCCCCTTTTTTTCTTGGCGTGGAGGTGTTCGCGTCAACGTTGACCGGATTCAGGATTTGCCGTGCACACCATTTTTCGTGAATCCGGCTTCTGGATGGAAGCGAGAAGTCGATCAAAAACAACGGGTGATGTCACACGGAAGTGTCAATTTCCGCAAGCTGACTGGAGGCTGACCGACACTTTCTACTCCTTATTCTTGTAGTTGCACATGCATGGCACGTTGCTTGCTGCCCCTCGCTGCCAGGTATCCCTTGGGGTATCTGCGACACCGAAGATCTGCAGCGTTTGATCGCCAACGCGAAAGAGCGGCCGAGCCTCCTTGTTTGCCAGGTAGAGAGATTCATCGCATCACCCTTCTCAGGAGAAAGTCATGAAGAGCGTTAGAGCAGCAACCAACATTGGCTATGGGGGACTGATGCAGCTCTGGCTCTTCGTCCTGGTGGCCGCAATGCTCCTGGCCTTGGCCACTCCGGCCTCGGCCAGGCGAATCAACGGCGGCTTGGCGGGCGGCATCCTGGTGCCGCCGGCCAACGCGCCGGCGCCCGGCATTCCCCCTCAACTCGACATCACGGGGTACCTGGAGACGGCGACGGTCGATCCCACCATGTGTCCGACGCTGGATCCGCGCCTGTGGGGCGGCACGGCCAGGATCAACGGCCAGCTGATCACGATTCCCTGCAACACCATCCTGCAGATGCCCGCCTTCGCAACCAGCTGGGCCGACCTGTTCACGGCTGCGCCCAAGGACATCATGCCCGCAGGCAGCAAGAAGAGCGGCCTGGCCCTGGGCGACGCCATGGCCAACGGCACCGCGGGACTGCTCGACATGACCTGGGCACCCCAGGGCGATTTGCCGACCACCTACAACGCCCCCTTGCCCGCGCATGAGTTCCATGTTGTGGGCAATACCATCAACGGGCAGAACATCGCCGGCCTGATCTTCATCTCGCAGCAGTCCCTCAATGGCGGCCAGGGCGTCATCAGCTGCATCGACTACGCCACCGGCGAACTGCAGGTGGGCGGAACACCGCTGCCGCACGGCTCTCCGTGCCCCGTTCCGGACGGATCGTTCACGCGGGTTCGCTTTAACGACCCCGTCGGCCGTTTCGGCATCGTGCATGGTGGGCCCAACAGTGCGCCGGGCACCGTGGACGTGATCGAGCCGGGCTACGACCCGCGCTACACGGCCGACACCGACAATCCGACCATGCATTCGGCCCTGGGCTACCCGGTCTGCATTCCGGCCTTCAACCCGTTCAACCAGACCATTGACCCTATCACCGGATTGCCGATCCCGGCGACCATCGATGCGAAGTGCCCGATCTACAACCGCCCGATCGCGCCGAAGTGCAATTCTTTCAATGCGAATACGCTGCTTCCGGCTTTCGGCGCCCAGCCCACCAATACCTACTGCACGACGTGGGTCATGGATCCGCCCGGCGCGCACGCGCTCAAGGCCGACGCCAGCGATCCGACGCTGTCGGCGCCCCTGGTGATCGGCGATACGATCGGCTTTCACGGCACCATGAAGGCCGATGCCAAGGGTCCGTATATCTCGGCCCATACCATCGACGCCAACCTGGGCATCTACACCCAGCCGCATATCGCGCCGTCCTATGTCTTCGTCGAGGCGCTTGGCGTGGGTACCGGCGGCGGAACGGTGGGCGGGGTCGCTACCGAATCCACCAACAAGGTGTTCTGGGTGGGCTTCTCCACGGACCCGACCGAGCTGGTCGATTTCTATTCGCTGCACCAGGACCCACAGACCGGCGCGCAAACGGCCTACCTGCAAGGCACGTTCGACCCGTGCTGCACGCCCCTCGGACGCTTCCGCTCGCCGGTCAACAACCTCGGTGTCTTCGGTGAACCGCAGCGCAACTACCAGGCCGTGAGCCGCACCATGTGCCAGACCACGCCCCCCAGCGCCCAGCTGCAGACCGTGTGCACGATGGCCCCGCTGGTCAATCCCGACCCGACCGCGGTGGTGGTGCCCAAAGTTTTCAATCAGAACGGTCTGGCCGAGGGCCAGTACACCCTGCCGAACTTCGGATTCATCTTCGGCGAGAACCTGGCGTTTGGCGGTCCCATCATTCCGGCCAACTTCCAGGACATTCCCTTCCTGTTCTGCGGCTCCGGCCCGCTGGACGGCTTCGGCACAGCCTCGCCCAGGGTGGGGCAACTGGTTCCGGCGCCCTGGGCGTCGCCGATGGCCGACCCTCTGTTCCATTCGAGCCTGTGCCCGAATGAGGCCGCTGTGGGTGCTGCTGCCGGCGTGGTCACGCCGCCGCCGGCGCCGCTGCCCGCATCCATCAGCCTGGTGACGTCCGCGCCGACCATCGCACCGCTTGGCGCCACGACGGCGGTGGCACTGGCTGTCACCGCGACCGACCCGAACACGCCGCCCATCGCCATGTCCTTCGGCTGGACGTTCACGGCGCCCAAGGGAGTAGCGGTTTCCATGTCCTGCGGTACCTGCCTGCCCAACGCCGGTAGCGCCCACGTCACGGCCACCATCACCGTCGCGGCAACCGCAACGCCCGGCCCGATCGTCTTCACGGTGTCCGCCTCCAATGGCGTACTGCCTGCCGCAACGGCCGGTACCACGGTGACCGTGCCGGCGCCATTAGCGAACGCCAAGCCGCCGATCATCGTCAAGACCATCGCGCCCGGCTCCGTGGCGAGCGGCCAGCTGGTGACGCTGCAAGCGACAGGTAACACCAACCCGCTCGGCGGAACCGTGACGTTCGCCTTCAAGCAGACTTCCGGACCGAACGTGTATTTGAACGGCGTACCGGTGCCGCTCGGCCAGACGATTCCTTCTACTTTCGTCGGGACGGCTGCATCGAACACACAGGGCGCGTTTACCAGGTTCACGTCGCCGATTTCCCTGGTCAAGCCGCCGAACATGGTGTTCCAGGTGACGGAGACCGACACCAGGACCTCGCTGACCACCAGCCAATCGATCACGATATCGGAGGCACCGTTCGTCGAGGCGGTCACGGTCCCGACCGTCACCTACCGCCAGATCGTGAGCCGGGTGGGAGCGCCGGCCGAGTTTGGCAAGTTCAACCTGATTGCCACCTCCACCGCCTTCGTGGCGCCGCCGGCAGGCTGGACGATGAACGCGACCCTGACCGCCAAGCTGGCCAACGGCACCATCTCGGCGCCGGTTGTGGTCCCGATGCTGCTGACGCCAGCCGACCCGGTGGGCACGCCGGTGGGGGTGGGGGTGTGCGGAGCGACACCTTGCTTTGCCGGCGCAACGACCGGGGTGATTGTCGATGCGACCGTCACGCCACCTATCTTCGTCGCGCCAGATACGATCGTGGTGAGGTCGAGCCTGGGTGGCAGCAACACGGTGCTCCTGGGCGATCCGAACTACGTGATCCGGTAAGCGATGTAGAAGGCCGTTGATCCCCTGATGGAGACCGTCCCCGGACGGTCTCCACAGGGACCCGGTCTGACAGGTCAGATTGATTTCAAGCAGGGCGGCACCCTTGAAGGTGCCGCCCTTTTTTTTGCCCGTCGGATCCTGGTTGATGTCGCGGCGGCCGCCCCAGCGCTCACCCGAAACGGCGTGCACGCCGCGGAGCATCCCCTGGTTTGCAGGAGAGACCTTGAAGCGGGTTGAGAAGATCCGACACCCCGGGGATTGGGGAACGTCTACCCAGGCGGTTGCCCCGGAACCGGGTAAGGCAATGATCTTGCCCGTGTCCGATTGCCGGCTCAGGTTTCGATCAGGTTCCCAAGCACGCATCGGCAACGCAATCCGATTCTCACTGCGGAAGTTCTTCCTTGCCGGTACGTGCTCTTGCCGTGGCGCGGAAATTGCCTAACAGCATCCATGTGGAGACCGTTCCCCCGACGGTCGCCGATCTCAATCGAAGCTCACTCGCACAACATGTTCAAATTTATCCAGCAATTGGTTTCGTCTGCTGACCGGCTGGCCCGGCCGACAACGCGCAGGTCGGAAAGACGCAGGCAGGAGGCCTGGGACCCGGCTAAATCGATCCGGGGTCTGGAAGTGCTGGAAGGCAATGACGACACGGACTGGGATCTGTGGGAGTGTTCCGTGCACAGCGAGTTGCAACCCCTGGCCACCTCGGTGAGGATCAAGGGCGACGCGACACCCAGCCGGCTCGATGACTTTGATCCGTTTGCCAGGGTCAGCAAGAACAGCGACCTGTAGTGGGTGGCCCTTGAAGTGAAAAGGCAGCTATCGTTTTGACAGCTGGCTTTCCTGATGCACGTTGGGGTGGCTGATGGGACTCGAACCCACGACAACAGGAATCACAAGCTCCGGTGTCGATCTAGCATTGGCGCGGGCTGGCGCGGTGGCTGTGGGAATTTTTGGCCACTTTCGGCCTTAGCATCAATGCGGGCTGCCGGACCATCGTTCCCACGTATCAAAGGCTCTGCCGGCGCACGTCGCGGCTTCGGTCGTGCTCGTGCGAACCCAGATTGCGTGCGCTCAATCAGCAGGTCTCGCTCGAACTCCGCTACGGCTGCGATCACCCCCGTCGTCATCTTTCCGGCCGCGCTGGTCAGGTCTACTCCACCTAGCGCCAAGCAGTGAACCCGCACCCCCAGGCCGATCAGAGCTTCCACAGTGGCCCTGACGTCCATGGCATTGCGCCCCAGGCGATCCCAGCTTGGTGACCACCAGTACGTCACCAGCCTCCAGCTTGTTCAGGAGCTGGCTGGTGCGGCACGAGCCGCGAAATCGTGCGGGGCTGGCTCCCATTGGCGTCATTTGGAAGCTGGGGCGTGCGTTGCTCAATCGCTTGGGCGCGCCTTGCCGGCCGGTGCACCTGCTCATGGATCGCGCCTACGAAGGCAACGAGACTCGCCAGCTCGCACTCGACTATCGCTCCGACCAGTTAATCAAGGCCCGCTCGCGCGGGCCTTTCATCCTTCTGCCCGTAGCTTAGTTGGATAGTGCACCGGCCTTCTAAGCCGGTTGTCGGGTTCGAATCCCTCCGGGCGGCCATGGCCTCGTACTTCAGCGGACGACCAGGCGTGGCCCGGCGCCGCGCGGCTTGACGCTGCCGACCACTGCCGCATCTTCGAAGCCATGCCGCTGGAAGATAGCCAGCACTTCATTCACCGCCTCGGGAGCGCACGAGACGAGCAGTCCCCCGCTGGTCTGCGGGTCGGTGAGCAGCGCAAG
>JAAOZX010000417.1 GCA_012274225.1 Comamonadaceae bacterium
ATTCGCGCTTTTCAGCTCGGCGCGAATCGTTCTCCAGAGCTGCAACCCCGGGGAGCCGCGGTCTTGAACCCAGGCGTTTGCACCCGCAAGGAATAGCAACCATGGCAAAGAAAATTGTCGGTTTTGTCAAGCTGCAAGTGCCGGCTGGCAAGGCCAATCCGTCGCCGCCGATCGGCCCGGCGCTGGGCCAGCGCGGCCTGAACATCATGGAGTTCTGCAAGGCGTTCAACGCCCAGACCCAGGGTGTCGAGCCCGGCCTGCCGCTGCCGGTGGTGATCACCGCCTACGCGGACAAGAGCTTCACCTTCATCATCAAGACGCCGCCCGCGACCGTGCTGATCAAGAAAGCCATCAAGCTGGAAAAAGGCTCGGCCACGCCCCACAGCGCCAAGGTCGGCAAGATCACCCGGGCCCAGCTCGAGGAAATCGCCAAGACCAAGCTCAAGGACATGAACGCCGCGAGCTTGGATGCCGCCATCCGCACCCTGGCGGGTTCCGCCCGTTCCATGGGCGTCACGGTGGAAGGCCTTTGAAATGACCCAACTCACCAAGAAACAGAAAGCCCTGCAGGGCAAGGTCGACAGCACCAAGCTGTACGCGTTCAGCGAAGCCCTGGGCCTCGTAAAGGAAGCGGCCACTGCCAAGTTCGATGAATCGATCGACGTGGCCGTGCAGCTGGGCATCGATCCCAAGAAGTCGGACCAGGTGGTTCGCGGGGCGGTCGTTCTGCCCAACGGCACCGGCAAGACCAAGCGCGTGGCCGTGTTCGCCCAGGGGGCCAAGGCCGAAGAAGCCAAGGCCGCCGGTGCCGACATCGTCGGCATGGAGGACCTGGCTGCCCGCGTGAAGGCCGGCGACATGCCGTTCGACGTGGTGATCGCCGCCCCCGACGCGATGCGAGTGGTCGGCACGCTGGGCCAGATCCTGGGCCCGCGCGGCCTGATGCCCAACCCGAAGGTCGGCACCGTCACCCCCGACGTCGCCACCGCGGTGAAGAACGCCAAGGCCGGCCAGGTGCAGTTCCGCGCCGACAAGGCCGGCATCGTCCACGCCACCATCGGCCGCCGCTCGTTCGAGTCGGACAAGCTGCAAGGCAACCTGGTGGCGCTGATGGAGGCGCTGGCCAAGGCCAAGCCGGCCACGAGCAAAGGTGTTTACCTGAAAAAGGTTGCGGTTTCGTCGACCATGGGTCTGGGTGTCCGGGTGGACACGCAATCCCTGACGGCGTAGGCGCGAAAGGAAATGGGCCGGCCTCGCAAGGGCTGGCCGATGTGGTGGGCCGCCGGGGCCCTGCGAAGGAATCCGGTGGGCCATCCAAGACCGTTGGTGCGCAGGGAATGCGCTTAATCGATGGGCTCGAGGTTCGCCTCACGGTCCGGGCCAACGCAGATGGCGATCCCGCTGCAGACGGAATTGAAAGATTTCCTCGAACAGTTGGTCGCTGCAATGAAGCGTGTCCCAGGGTTCAAACCCGAAGGCACATTGAGAAGGAGTAGACCTTGAGTCTGAATCGCAGTGAGAAGCAAGCTGTCATCGAGCAGGTGACCGGCCTCGCCGCAAAAGCTCAAACGCTGGTGATGGCGGAATACCGCGGCATCACGGTCGCTGACATGACCAAACTGCGCAACGATGCGCGCAGCAAGGGCGTGAACCTGAGCGTGTTGAAGAACACCCTGGCTCGCCGTGCTGTCGCCGGAAGCGCTTTTGAAGTCGTCGGCAACCAGATGACCGGGCCGCTGATCTACGGCTTTTCCGTCGATGCCGTCGCCGCCGCGAAAGTGGTGGCCGACTTCGCGAAAACCAACGACAAGCTGGTGATTCGCGGCGGTGCATTTGCGGGCAAGGCCCTGGACGTCAACGGCGTGAAGCGACTGGCCAGCATTCCCTCCAAGGAAGTGCTGCTGGCCCAGCTTTGCGGCTTGTTGATGTCGCCGATCTCGCGCACGGCCGTGGTGCTGGGCGCGCTGGCAGCGAAAAAGGGCGGCGCAGCTGAAGTGCCCGCGGAAGCAGCCGCCGCGTAAGCGCCGGCTGTTCGACCAACTTAATTTTTAGGAAATCAAAAATGGCATTCGATAAAGACGCATTTCTGACCTCGCTGGACAGCATGACGGTCATGGAACTCAACGACCTGGTGAAAGCCATCGAAGAGAAGTTCGGCGTGAGCGCCGCCGCGATGGCCGCACCCGCCGGTGCTGCCGGCCCCGCCGCCGTGGTCGCCGAAGAGAAGACCGAGTTCACGGTACAGCTGACCGAAGTCGGCGCCAACAAGGTGCAGGTCATCAAGGCCGTTCGCGAAATCACCGGCCTGGGGCTGAAGGAAGCCAAGGACCTGGTGGACGGCGCGCCGAAGCCCGTCAAGGAAGGTATTGCCAAGGCCGACGCCGAGGCTGCCAAGAAGAAGCTGGAAGACGCCGGCGCCAAGGTCGAACTGAAGTAAGTTCGCCTCGGTTCCAAGGCTGGAGCGACCCTTCGGGGGCCTCCAGCCTTTGGCGCTTAAAGGATGCGCGAAGAACGCACCAGCAAACGCTGCCAAAACAGCGTTTGCTAGTGTCTTCTGACCCCGACTGCAGGAGATGCCTTGGTTCGGGCGATGTGCAATGCATCGCCGTCCGCCATGGTTGGTAGTGGCCAACCCACCAAGAAGGTCGAGTCTCGACGCCCCGAGAACTCGTTCGACAGTTGCGCAAGTTAGCCCGGAGATCTCATGGCCTATTCTTACACCGAACGCAAACGCATCCGCAAAAGCTTCGGCAGCCGCGACAGCGTGCTTGAAATCCCCTACCTGCTGCAAATGCAGAAGGACGCGTACACGGCGTTCCTGCAGGCCGATATCGGCCCGAAGGCGCGCACCATCGAAGGCCTGCAGGCCGCGTTCGACGCCGCCTTCCCGATCGTCTCGCACAACGGCTTCGTCGAGATGAAGTTCCTCGAGTACAACCTGGCCAAGCCCGCCTTCGACGTGCGCGAGTGCCAGACCCGCGGCCTCACCTATGCCTCGGCCGTGCGCGCCAAGGTCCAGCTGATCATCTATGACCGCGAATCCTCCACGCCGCAATCCAAGGTGGTGAAGGAAGTCAAGGAGCAGGAGGTCTACATGGGCGAGGTGCCCCTGATGACCGACAAAGGCTCGTTCATCATCAACGGCACCGAGCGCGTGATCGTGTCCCAGCTGCACCGTTCGCCGGGCGTCTTCTTCGAGCACGACAAGGGCAAGACCCACAGCTCGGGCAAGCTGCTGTTCTCGGCCCGGATCATTCCGTACCGCGGCTCCTGGCTCGACTTCGAGTTCGACCCCAAGGACGTCCTTTACTTCCGCGTCGACCGTCGCCGCAAAATGCCGGTCACCATCCTGCTGAAGGCGATCGGCCTGACGCCGGAGTCGATCCTGGCGAACTTCTTCGTCAACGACAACTTCCGCCTGATGGACAGCGGCGCCCAGATGGAGTTCGTCCCCGAGCGCCTGCGCGGCGAGGTGGCGCGCTTCGACATCACCGACAAGTCGGGCAAGGTGATCGTGGCCAAGGACAAGCGCGTGACGGTTCGCCACACGCGTGACCTGGAGACGTCGGGTACGTCCCACATCAGCGTGCCCGAGGACTACCTGATCGGCCGCGTGGTGGCGCGCAACATCGTCGACGCCGACACCGGCGAGATCATCGCCAAGGCCAACGACGAGCTGACCGAAGCGTTGCTGAAGAAGCTGCGAACCGCCGGGGTGCAGGACCTGCAGGTCATCTACACCAACGAACTCGACCAGGGCGCGTACATGTCGCAGACCCTGCGCATCGACGAGACCGTCGACGAGTTCGCCGCCCGCGTCGCGATCTATCGCATGATGCGCCCCGGCGAGCCACCGACCGAGGACGCGGTGCAGGCCCTGTTCCAGCGCCTGTTCTACAACCCGGACACCTACGACCTGTCGCGCGTGGGCCGCATGAAGTTCAACGCCAAGGTGGGCCGCAACGAATCCACCGGCCCGATGGTGCTGACGAATGAGGATATCTTGGCCGTGGTCAAGATCCTGGTGGACCTGCGCAACGGCCGCGGCGAAGTGGACGATATCGACCACCTGGGCAACCGCCGGGTGCGCTGCGTCGGCGAACTGGCCGAGAACCAGTACCGCACCGGCCTGGCCCGCATCGAGAAGGCCGTGAAGGAGCGTCTGGGCCAGGCGGAGCAAGAGCCGCTGATGCCGCACGACCTGATCAACTCCAAGCCGATTTCCGCGGCGCTCAAGGAGTTCTTCGGCGCATCGCAGCTGTCGCAGTTCATGGACCAGACCAACCCGCTGTCCGAGATCACGCACAAGCGCCGCGTCTCGGCCCTCGGCCCGGGCGGCCTGACGCGCGAGCGCGCCGGCTTCGAAGTGCGCGACGTGCACGTCACCCACTACGGGCGCGTCTGCCCGATCGAAACGCCGGAAGGCCCGAACATCGGCCTGATCAACTCGCTGGCGCTGTATGCCCGCCTGAACGAGTACGGCTTCATCGAAACGCCGTACCGCCGGGTCATCGACGGCAAGGTGACGATGCAGATCGACTACCTGTCGGCCATCGAGGAAGGCAAGTACGTCATCGCCCAGGCCAACGCGGTGCTGGACAAGGACGGCAAGCTGACCGGCGACCTGATCTCGGCGCGTGAAGCCGGCGAATCGGTGCTGATCGGCGCGGACCGCATCCAGTACATGGACGTGTCGCCGGCGCAGATCGTGTCGGTGGCCGCCTCGCTGGTGCCGTTCCTGGAGCACGACGATGCGAACCGCGCGCTGATGGGCGCCAACATGCAGCGCCAGGCCGTGCCGGTGCTGCGCCCGGAGAAGGCCTTCGTGGGCACCGGCATCGAGCGCGTCTCCGCGATCGACTCCGGCACCGTCGTGACGGCCACCCGCGGTGGCATCGTCGACTACGTCGATGCCACCCGCATTGTGGTGCGCGTGAACGACGCGGAAGCCCAGGCTGGCGAAGTCGGCGTGGACATCTACAACCTGATCAAGTACCAGCGTTCCAACCAGAACACCAACATCCACCAGCGCCCCATCGTCAAGCGCGGCGACAAGATCGCCAAGGGCGACGTGATCGCCGACGGCGCATCGACCGACATCGGCGAGCTGGCCCTGGGCCAGAACATGCTGGTGGCGTTCATGCCATGGAACGGCTACAACTTCGAGGACTCGATCCTGATCAGCGAACGCGTCGTGGCCGACGACCGCTACACCTCGATCCACATCGAGGAGCTGGTGGTGATGGCCCGCGACACCAAGCTGGGCGCCGAGGAAATCACGCGCGACATTCCGAACCTTTCCGAGCAGCAACTCAACCGCCTGGACGAGTCCGGCATCATCTACGTCGGCGCGGAAGTGCAGCCGGGCGATACGCTGGTCGGCAAGGTCACCCCCAAGGGCGAGACCACGCTGACGCCGGAAGAAAAACTGTTGCGCGCGATCTTCGGCGAGAAGGCTTCGGACGTGAAGGACACGTCGCTGCGCGTCGACCAGGGCAC
>JAAOZX010000418.1 GCA_012274225.1 Comamonadaceae bacterium
CATGAACTTGTTGGCGCCCAGAATGGCGTCGGTGGGGCAGACCTCCAGGCACAAGGTGCAGCCGACGCACCAGGATTCGTCGATCACCGCAACCGCGCGCGGGCCTTCGGTTCCGTGCACCGGATTCAAGGGGAGGGGGTCCTGGCCGGTGAGAGCCGCCAACCGGGCGACGCCTTCCGCGCCCCCGGGCGGGCACCGGTTGATCGCAGCCGCGCCGTCGGCGATGGCCCGCGCATAGCCGGCGCAATCGGGGTAGCCGCAGCGGGTGCACTGCGTCTGCGGCAGGGCGGCGTGCAGCCGCGCGGCCTGGGAGCTCACCGAAGATTCCTTCAGCCGGCCGAGCGCACGCGGCGCGCCTTTCCGTTGGCGATCGGCGTCACCACGGCGCTGCGTTGCGCCGGATTGAGGGCCAGCCGCGGTCCCTCGTTGTGTTGCAGGATGAAGTCGCGCACCTGCGGATACACCGAATCGCGCCAACGGCGGCCGCTGAAGATGCCGTAGTGCCCGGCACCCTTGACCTCGAGGTGTTTCTGGCGCGACTTGGGCACGTTGTAGCAAAGCGCGTGGGCGGCCTCGGTCTGCCCGGAGCCGGAGATGTCGTCCAGTTCGCCTTCGATCGTGAAATGCGCCGTGGTCGTGATGTCCTCGGGCTTGACACGCTCCAGGTCGCCGTTGTCGTTGATCACGTCCCAGGTGCCGTTGACGAGCGCGAATTCCTGGAACACCACGCGGATCGTCTCGAGGTAGTAGTCCGCGTCCATGTCGAGCACGGCGTTGTACTCGTCGTAGAACTTGCGGTGCGCTTCGGTGCTGGCATCGTCGCCCTTGATCAGGTCGCGGAAATAGTCGTAATGGCTGGACATGTGGCGGTCGGGATTCATCGCCACGAAGCCGGTGTGCTGCAGGAATCCCGGATAGACGCGTCGCCCGGCGCCCGCGAAGTTGGTGGGCACCCGGTAGATGACGTTGTTCTCGAACCAGTCGTAGCTCTTGTTCATCGCCAGGTTGTTCACGGCCGTGGGCGATTTGCGCGCGTCGATGGGTCCACCCATCATGGTCATGGACAGCGGCGTGACTTCGCCCCGCGAGGCCATCAGCGAGACTGCGGCCAGCACCGGAACAGTGGGCTGGCAGACGCTGATCACGTGGCAATTGCCATAGATCCCCTGCACGTGGCGGATGAACTCCTGCACATACGCGACGTAGTCGTCCAGGTGGAACTCGCCTTTTGCCAGCGGCACCGTGCGGGCGTTCTTCCAGTCGGTGATGTACACCTTGTGGTCCTTGAGCATGGTGCGGACGGTGTCGCGCAGCAGCGTGGCATAGTGGCCGGACAGCGGCGCGACAATCAGCACGGCGGGCTGGCTCTTCAGGCGGGTCAGCGTGGCGGGGTCATCGGTGAAGCGTTTGAACCGGCGCAGCTCGCAGAATGGCTTGTCGACTTCGATGCGCTCGTGGATCGCCACGTCGGTGCCCTCGACACCCACCGTGTGGATGCCGAACTGCGGCTTTTCGTAGTCCTTCCACAGCCGGTACATCAGGTCGTAGCTGGCCGAGACCCGCTGGGCGAACGGATTCTGGCCGAACGGCGAGAGCGGGTTGCTGTAGAGCTTGGATGCCGCCCGCGCGAAGTCGGCAAACGGTTCCATCATGTTTCGCTGGGTTTCGTAGATCTGATACAGCATGTGGAGTCCGTGGGTTGTTGCAGTGCAATATATCACCTGACTCGTGCGGCGCGACAGGTAGTAGTGCTGATTAGACCGTCAGGCCAAATCCCATCCTGGCGTGGTCCAATAACCCGTGGTCTCGGGAAGAGGGGCGGCCAGAAAGCCGCGCCCGCGCTACAGGACCTTGGCGATAGCTCGGCAGACGTAGTCGATGTTCTTGCTGTTCAGGGCAGCGACGCACATGCGGCCGGTATCGGTGCCGTAGACACCGAATTCGTTGCGCAAACGCACCATCTGGTCCTTGGTCAGGCCCGAATAGCTGAACATGCCGACCTGCTGGGTGATGAAGCTCATGTCCTGCTTGACCCCCGCCGCCTTGAGCTTTTCCACCATCATGGAACGCATCTCCTTGATGCGCACCCGCATGGCAGCCAATTCCTTCTCCCACAGCGCCCGCAGTTCGGGCGAATTGAGGACATTGGCGACCACCTGGCCACCGTGCGTCGGCGGGTTGCTGTAGTTGGCGCGGATCACCATCTTGAGCTGCGACAGTACCCGGCCGGCTTCCTCCTTGTCGTGGCACAGCACGGACAGGGCGCCGACGCGCTCGCCGTAGAGGCTGAAGCTCTTGGAAAAGGAGGTTGACACGAAGAAATCCAGGCCGGAGGCCACGAATTTGCCAATCACAGCGCCGTCTTCGGCGATGCCGGAACCGAAGCCCTGGTAGGCCATGTCGAGGAAGGGCACCAGCCTGCGCGACTTGACCGCGGAAATGACCTGGTCCCACTGGGCAGGGGTCAAGTCGTAGCCGGTCGGGTTGTGGCAGCAGGCGTGCAGCAGGATGACGGTGCCTTCCGGCGCCAGGTTCAACGCCGTCAGCATGCCGTCGAAGTCGATGCCGCGCTTGGCCGCGTTGTAGTAGGGGTAGGTTTCGACCGTGAAGCCGGCCTGGGTGAACAGGGCGCGGTGGTTTTCCCAACTCGGGTCGCTGATCAGCAGCTTGGCCTTGGGGTTGAGTTTCTTCAGGAAGTCGGCGCCGACCTTCAGGCCGCCGGTGCCGCCCAGGCCCTGGATCGTGGCCACGCGGCCGCTCTTGACCGGTTCGCTTTCGGCCCCAAATACCAGATTCTTCACCGCCGTGTCATAGGCCGCGATGCCGTCGATCGGCAGGTAGCCGCGGGCCTTGGGCGTGTCCATCATCTGTTTTTCCGCCGCCTGGACGCATTCCAGCAGCGGCAGCTTGCCGTTGTCGTCGAAGTAGACGCCGACGCCGAGATTGACCTTGTTGGGGTTGCTGTCGGTGCTGAACTGTTCGTTGAGGCCCAGGATGGGGTCGCGCGGGGCCATTTCGACAGCGGTGAACAGAGACATGGGGTTCCTTGGGATAGGGGACGGGACGCACGGACAAGCCGGTCTTGTTGTACGCTGTCCGGTTGGCCTGATTTTAACTGCGGGCCCCCCTGATCGCTGCTGATCGGGGTCAAACCCGGCCCATGCGTGGACGGGTCCGTGCTTTTCTCACTTGTCAATGAAACCAATGCCAGAAATTGCCGAAGCGCCAGCCGTCCATCCCCAGGAAAAAGGCGAGTTCATCAGCTTCCCCGGCTCGCCGTTCGAGTTGTACCTGCCGTATCCGCCGGCCGGCGACCAACCCGCCGCGATCGACCAGTTGGTTGAAGGCGTGCGCGACGGCGAGGTGTTCCAGACCTTGCTGGGCGTGACGGGCTCGGGCAAGACCTTCACCATGGCGAATGTGATCGCCCGGCTGGGGCGGCCGGCCATCGTGTTCGCGCCCAACAAGACGCTGGCGGCCCAGCTTTACAGCGAGTTTCGCGAGTTCTTTCCGAAGAACGCCATCGAGTACTTCGTCAGCTATTACGACTACTACCAGCCGGAAGCCTACGTTCCGCAGCGTGACCTGTTCATCGAGAAGGACAGCTCGATCAACGAGCACATCGAGCAGATGCGCCTGTCGGCCACCAAGAGCGTGCTGGAGCGGCGCGACACCGTGATCGTGGCGACGGTGAGCGCGATCTACGGCATCGGCGCGCCGGAGGACTACACCCAGATGCGGTTCATCACCCGGGTGGGCGACAAGATCGGCCAGCGCGACATCATCTCGCAGCTGATCCGGATGCAATACAACCGCAACGAGCAGGACTTCACGCGCGGAACGTTCCGGGTGCGCGGCGACACCATTGACATCTTCCCCGCGGAACACAGCGAGCTGGCGATCCGAGTCGAGCTGTTTGACGACGAGATCGAGTCGCTGCAGCTGTTTGACCCGCTCACCGGCCGCATCCGCCAGAAGGTGCCGCGCTTCACGGTCTACCCGTCGAGCCACTACGTCACACCGCGGGAGAAGGTAGTGTCCGCGGTCGAGAGCATCAAGATCGAGCTCGGCGAGCGCCTGAAGGAGCTGGTGGGCATGGGCAAGCTGGTCGAGGCCCAGCGGCTCGAGCAGCGCACGCGCTTCGACCTGGAAATGCTCAGCGAGATCGGCCACTGCAAGGGCATCGAGAACTACAGCCGGCACCTGAGCGGCGCGCCGCCCGGGGCGCCGCCATCGACGCTGACGGATTACCTGCCCAAGGACTCGCTGATGTTCCTGGATGAAAGCCACCAGATGATCGGCCAGCTCGGCGCCATGTACAACGGCGACCGGGCCCGCAAGACCACCCTGGTGGAATACGGCTTCCGGCTGCCGTCGGCGCTGGACAACCGGCCGCTCAAGTTCGAGGAATTCGAGGCCCGGATGCGGCAGGTGATCTTCGTTTCGGCGACGCCGGCAGCGTATGAGCAGGAGCACTCCGGGCAAGTGGTCGAGCAACTGGTGCGGCCCACGGGCCTGGTCGACCCGCAGGTCGAGGTGCGTCCGGCCACGCACCAGGTCGACGATGTGTTGCAGGAAATCCGCATCCGCACCGAGAAGAACGAGCGGGTGCTGATCACCACGCTGACCAAGCGCATGGCCGAGCAGTTGACCGACTACCTGGGCGACAACGGCGTCAAGGTGCGCTACCTGCACAGCGACATCGACACGGTGGAACGGGTGGAGATCCTGCGCGACTTGCGGCTGGGCACCTTCGACGTGCTGGTGGGCATCAACCTGCTGCGCGAGGGCCTGGACATCCCGGAGGTGTCGCTGGTGGCGATCCTCGACGCCGACAAGGAGGGTTTCCTGCGAGCGGAACGCTCGCTGATCCAGACCATCGGCCGAGCCGCGCGCCACATCAACGGACGCGCCATCCTGTACGCCGACCGGATGACCGAGTCGATGAAGAAGGCCATCGGCGAAACCGAGCGGCGCCGGGCCAAGCAGATCGCCTACAACGAAGAGCACGGCATCACCCCGCGCAGCATCGTCAAGCAAGTGCGCGACCTGATCGACGGCGTCTACAGCGCCAAGGCCAGCCGGGAAATGGAGAAGCAGGAAATGCAGCGTGCGCTGACCCACGACATGTCGGAAAAGGACGTGGCGCGCGAAATCAAGCGGCTCGAAAAGCAGATGCTCGAACACGCGCGCAACCTCGAGTTCGAGCAGGCGGCGCGAACCCGGGACCAGCTTGCACTGATCAAGGAGCAGGCCTTCGGCGCGGTGGTGCACGACAACGTGGTGCCGATCCAGTCCGGCGCGCGTTGAAAAACCAAGCGTCGGACTCAGTTGTCGAAAGAGCCCAAACGGAGCGGGATTGACGGTCGATGGGTCATTGGCGGCTTGCTGATCCATAAGGAATCAGCCGGAACTCCACCGCCGGGGCGCACTCCATTACCCGAGAGTTTCGATGGGCTTTCTGGTATACTTGAGAGAATTACTCAGGAACAATCCAGAGCTGCAAAGCCCATGCAGCCAGCATGGGCAGGAGCCGGCAAGCTGAGCCGGACAAGGGCGGGACGAACTCCGGGCGAAATCAGTCCCCCGGGGTGGATTGAAGGATTGGCCGAGCATTAAGGAGCTTGCTATGCGACTCACTACCAAAGGCCGTTTTGCGGTCACCGCGATGATTGACCTGGC
>JAAOZX010000419.1 GCA_012274225.1 Comamonadaceae bacterium
TCCGACCAGCCCGCTCGCCATCAGCGGCACCGTCAGGGTGACAAAGGTCCAGAACGGCGAGACGCCGAGGTTGATGGAGGCTTCTTCCAGGCTGGGCTCGATCTGGTGCACGATGGCCGATGACGAGCGAATGCTGAAAGGCAGCTTCCGCACGGTGTACGCGATCACCAGGATGAGCCATCCGCCGGTCAAGGTCAGGAAGCCGCTGTTGAAAGCGATGATCAGGCCGATCGCCAGCACGGTGCCTGAAACCGCAAACGGGACCATGCCGATGGCGTCGAGCACGCCCGACAGGCCGCCACGATGCCGCGTGACGATGTAGCCGATCGGTGCGCCCAGGATCGTCGCGGCGGCCGCCGTGATCGTGGCCAGCATCAGCGTGTTGTAGAGCGGTTGATACGAGCCCGCCAGCAGGCTCGAATAGTTGCTGAGCCCGAGTTGCCAGGTGAGAACCGGCCCGCGGAACTTGAGGAACGAAATGAACAACACGGCCAGGAAAGGGAACAGCGACAGGAGCACCATGCCCCAGCTGAACGCGGTCGCGACCGCACGCCAGCCAGGCGACAACGGCAGCGGCGAGGGAACGCTGCGGGCGCTGGTCGCGAAGCGGCGCCTGTTCAGGTAACGGCGCTGCACCAGCAGCACCATCGCCGTGCCGGCGATCAGCAGAACGCTGAGCGCGCCGGCAGCGGCCGGGTTGTTGTCGGCTTCTCCGGCGAACAGCTTGAAGATGTCCACCGCCAGGAACGGGCGATCCTCCGCCAGGACGACGGGCACGCCGAAATTCTCGAGCGCCTCGATGAACACCAGCAGCGCGCCGGCCAGCACGGCCGGCATGGTCACGGGCAACAGCACCGTGCGGAACGCGTGCATGCGCGATCCGCCGAGATTGCGGGCTGCTTCCTCGATCGAGATGTCGATGGCCTTGAAGCCCGCGATGGCCGGCATCAGCACATAAGGATAGAGCGTCAGCGAAAAGACGATGGTGATTCCGGCGAGGCCGTAGATGGGACCGATCGGAATGCCGATGGCGCGCAGGCCCGCGGTGATGATCCCGGCATGCCCGAACAGCAGCACCAGCGCATAAGCGGCGACGAAGGATGGCAGCACCAGCGGCAATGTTGCGAGTGTCAACAGCACCGCCCGGCCGGGCAAGTCGACGCGTGCCAGGCAGAATGCCAGCGGCATGCCGATCAGCGTGGCGCCCAGCGTCGCCAGTGCGGCCGCGATCATGCTGTTGCCGATGCTGTTGACGTAATACCTGCTCGCGAAAATCTGCAGGTAATTCGCGAGCGTCACCGCGCCGGTGCCGTTGACCCGGAGGCTCGCGTTCAGCACCAGGCTGAGCGGGTACAGCAGGAACAGGGCCAGGAGGGCCAGCGCGCCGAAGGTGACGGTGTAGCGGAAGCCCTTCATGGCGCGGAGTTCATGGCACGGGATAAGCGATGATCTGCGCCGGATCGTAGGCGAACGCCAGCGTAGCTCCCGCGGTGACCTCGACCTGATGACCGCCAAGCGCCGACACGCGGATCGGCGTGCCGTCCGGCAGCGTCGCATGAAGGCGCTGGATCTGCCCCAGGAATTCGCGCAGGACCAGCTTCGCCTGAAGCAACGGGCCGTTGGATCCGTCCGCCAGCCGCAGCGCTTCCGGCCGGATCGACAGCAGCAGCTTCTGACCAGCCTCGGCCACCTTGCCTTGCACCGAGATGGTCGTGCCGCAGGCCGCGACCTCGGTTCTCGTCCCATCGAACGCGCCCGCGATCCCGGGCAGCATGTTCGCGCCGCCCAGGAACTCGGCGACAAAGGCAGTAAGCGGGCGTTGATAGATATCTTCCGGGGACCCGATCTGCTCGATCTTGCCGGCGCGCAAGATGGCGATCCGGTCGGAAATCGCCAACGCCTCCTCCTGGTCATGGGTCACGTACACAGCCGTGAGGCCGAGCGATTGCTGCAACTGGCGGATCTCGACGCGCATCTGGGTTCGCAGCTGCGCGTCCAGGTTGGACAAGGGTTCGTCGAAGAGCAGCACGGCCGGTTCGATGACGAGCACCCGGGCGATCGCGACGCGCTGCAACTGGCCGCCCGAAAGCTGGTGCGGCCAGCGGGGCCCGTAGCCGGCCAGGCGCACCCGCTCGAGCGCCTTCTCCACCCGCGCCGGAATCTGGGCCGGGTTGACCTTGCGAGCGCGGAGGCCATAGGCGACATTGCCCTCGACGGTGAGGTTGGGAAAGATCGCGTAGTTCTGGAAGACCATGCCGATGTTGCGCTGATGCGCCGGCAGGCTGTCGATGCGCCTGGCCCCGAACCAGATGCTGCCGCTTTCGACATCGGCAAAGCCGGCGATCATGCGCAGCAGGGTCGTCTTGCCGCAGCCGGAAGGGCCGAGGAGGGTGAACAACTTCCCCTCGTCGACTGTCAGGGAAACGTCGTCAACGGCACGGACAGCGCCAAAAGTGCGGGTGATCCTGTCAATACGGATCGTCGTCATGCCGAGCGATCCCGTTCGAGGTCAGCGCGTGTCCTGGATGACCGTCTTGATCCGGCCGAGCGTCGCACTCCGCGCTTCGTCCCACTTCACGTCGTTGTAAGGCAGGACCTTGATGCTGGAAAGGGCCGGCATGCCGCCAGGCATGGTGGAAAGATCGATGTCCTGCCGGGCCGGGCGGCGGAAGGTCGCCTTGAAGAGCATTTCCTGCGTCGGCTTGCTGGCGAGATAGTCGATCAACGCATGGCCGGCATCTGCTTCAGGCGCCCCCTTGAGCACGGCGGCGCCTTCGGCGAGTGCCACCGTGCCTTCGGTTGGATAGGTCACCTTCACCGGCGCGCCGTTATGAGCCCACAGGTAGCCGGCGTATTCGAGCGAGATGCCGAGCGGATATTCGCCGCTGCCATTGCCGTCGAACACGAGCGTCGAGCGGTTGAGAATCTTGGCGTTGGCGACCAGCGACGAAAGCTTCTTCCAGGCTGCGTCGTTGTCGCCCCAGTAGGTGAGCAGGGTCGTCGCGGCGGCGTACGAAAAGCCGGAATTCGCCGGATCGGTGTAGGCGATCTTGCCCTTCCATTTCGCATCGAACAGATCCTGCCAGGTCTTCGGACCGCTGGCCGGGTCGATGGCTTTCGTATTCTGGTTGATGGTGACGACCTGCAGGTTCGTGCCGATCCAGAGATCGTTCGGGTCGCGATACTCGGCCGGCACTGCCTCACGGCCCTTCACGGCGTAAGGCTGAAAGAATTTCCCGTTCTGTTTCAGCAGGGCGGAGCTGACACCCCACACGACATCGGCCTGCGGATTGCCCTGTTCCGAGGCGATGCGGCGAAAGAGCACGCCCGACCCGGTGGAGACCACATTCACGGTGATGCCGGTTTCCTTCTTGAAACCGTCTGCGACCAGCTTGTTCACCGTGTCGTCGTTCGCCGAATACAGCACGACATGATCGGCCGCCGCTGCCGGTCCCGCCACCGCGGCTGCGGTCAACGCCAGCACACCCATCCACGAAGTCATGAGTTTCATGTCTCGGTCTCCATTTTGTAAATCGAGCGGGCCGCGCCTGCATGCCGCTTGACGAGGAAAAGGATTGTACGGTTCGGTTGGTCGGCAGTAAATGAAAGGGCGGCAAGCTCGCCGTGCAACAGGAACGCATTCTCGCGCCACGCGCTGCCTTCTCTTGAATTGTCGCGATTGCCAACGAAAAAGGACCTAGCCTCGCGGCTAAGTCCTTGATTCAAGTGGTGGGTCCTGACAGATTCGAACTGTCGACCTACGGATTAAGAGTCCGCTGCTCTACCAACTGAGCTAAGAACCCACTGAACGAAAACGGGGCTGTGGTGGAGAGGAGGAGGATCGAACTCCCGACCTCTGCATTGCGAACGCAGCGCTCTCCCAGCTGAGCTACCCCCCCACAGCAGCGCGTATTTTACTTAAAAAGCGGCGTCCTTCGTCCGGGCACTGGATTTTTTCCCACTCGGACGGCTTGCGATTGGCGAGCGCGAAGCCGGGTCGCGGGCGGTTTTTGTGTTAGGCGACTTTCAGCAGAGCGTGGTCAGGTCGTGACGGTTCCGGCGTGCACGCGGGGGCATCCACCAGCAGGGCGTGGCGCCCGGAACGGCCAGTTCGGCTGTGCCAAGATAGCCCCAAAGGACCCAAGACGACCATGAAAACAGGCTACGACGGGCAATGGCTGGACACCATGTACAACAACCGGGCGCTGGTGCCGCAGCATGCGGAGCATTTCCGGCGCTGGGCCGCCGATTCGGCCGATGTGATGCGCACCCAGGAGTGCGAGGTGGACGTGCGCTACGGTGGCGGCCCCAACGAGCACCTGGACATTTTCCCGGCGGTGCAAGGCGAGGCGCCGGTGCTGGTGTTCATCCATGGCGGCTACTGGCGGTCCCTGGACAAGCGCGACCATTCATTCGTGGCCCCGGCATTCACCCAGCGCGGCGTGTGCGTGGTGGTTCCCAACTACGCGCTTTGCCCGGCGGTGACGGTGCCGCAGATCGTCATGCAATTGGTGCACGCACTGGCCTGGACCTGGCGCCATATCGGGCGCCACGGCGGCGATCCGCGCCGCATCACGGTGGCGGGCCACTCCGCGGGCGGCCACTTGGCCGCGATGATGCTGGACTGTCTCTGGCCGGTCTACGGGCAGGATTTGCCGGGCGACCTGGTGAAGAGCGCGCTGTCGATCTCGGGGCTGTTCGACCTGGCGCCGATCATGCACACGCCATTTCTCCAGCCATCGTTGCAACTAACCGACGAGCAGGTGCGAATGGCCAGCCCAGCGCTGATGCCTGCGCCGGCGCACGGCCGCCTGGCCACGGTCTGCGGTGGCGACGAGAGCGCGGAGTTCCTGCGCCAGAACCGGCTGATCCGCCAGGCCTGGGGCGACAAGGCCGTTCCGGTCTGCGAGGCGCTGCCCGGCCTGAATCATTTCACCGTGCTGGAGGCGATGACCCAGCCAGGACACCGGTTGCACGA
>JAAOZX010000420.1 GCA_012274225.1 Comamonadaceae bacterium
CTCGCGGAGGTCAATGACGCGATGACGGCCGAAGTGCTGTCCGAGCTGCGCGAGCTCGACATCCCCACCAGGCGCTGATTCACGAGACCGACCATGCCGCAAGGTTGCGAAGTGCTCCCCAACGCCGCGCCGGACCCGTCGCTGGCGCAGCCCGCGCGCGTGGAGGTGACCGAGGCCATCGGCGCGAGCACGATCTTCAGCCTGTTCTACGATTTCCATATCGAAGACGGCGACCTCGCGTTGCTCAAGGAGGCCAGGCTCGGCCCCGAGGCCAACATCGCCGTGCGCGTGCCCGATGGTGATGCCGCTGCCGTGCTGGTGCGCGGGCCGGTCACGCGGCAGCGCATCTCGGTGATCACCGGCGGTGAAGGTTCGGTGCTCGAGGTGATTGGCGCCGACGTCACGGTGGAGCTCGCGCGAGAGCACAAGGTGCATGTGTGGCCCTCGACCACCGACGCGGCGGCCATCACCGAGCTGCTCTCGAGCGCGGGGCTGGTGCCGCAGGTTGATCTGCCTTCGACGGTGGTGCACGTGGAAACCAAGAACTCCCTGGTGCAGCGCGAGCCCGACCTGCACCTCATTCGCCGGCTGGCGCGCCGCAATGGCTGCTGGCTCTGGCTCGAGTACGACCCGGTGGCGGCCGTCGCAACGGCGCATGTCGAACGACCCCCGGTGAGCCAGTCGCCTGCGGCCAAGTTCTACCTGGCGGGCGATCAGCGCAACATCGATCAGGCCGTGATCGAGTGGGACGTGGAACGCGTGGTCGCCTCGGACGCCGGCAACCGCGACGTGTTCGGCGCCTCCGACATGGATGGCTCGGTCGACCGCTCGCCGCTGACCGGGCTCGCCGACCGGGCGCTGGCCGACATCGTGGGCAAGCCGCGCAAGGCGCGCCTGAGCGTGCCGGTCGACGATGCGGGCGACCTGATGGTGCGCAGCGAAGCGGCGCTGATTGAAGAAGGCTGGTTCGTGCGCGCCACGCTCAGCGTGCGTGCGCGCGTGCTCAAGCAGGTGGTGCGCGCACCCAGCGTGGTCGAGCTGCATGGCGCGGGCACGCGCCACTCGGGCAAGTACGTGGTCTCGCGGGTGGTGCATCGCATCGACGATGCGGACCACTGGATGGACGTCACGCTCGTGCGCAACGGCTGGAACTGACCATCATGATCGGCGATGCACTGCTCGACTTCCAGCAAGCCCATCTCGCCAAGGTGTGGGGCAAGTACGCCGGCAAGGTGGTCGACAACCAGGACCCGAACCAGATGGGCCGGCTGCAGGTGAGCTGCGATGCGGTGCTGGGCGACGGCCAGGTGTGGGCCATGCCCTGCGTGCCCTATGCGGGTCCGGGGGTGGGCTTCTATTTCATCCCGCCCAAGGGCGCGGGTGTGTGGGTCGAGTTCGAAGGCGGCGACGTTTCGCGCGCCATCTGGACAGGCTGCTACTGGGCGCAGGGTGACCTGCCCGCCGATGCGGCATCGCCCGACATCAAGCTCATTGTCACCGACAAGGCCTCGCTCAAGATCGACGACAGCTCGGGCGAAGTGGTGCTGAAGAACCAGAACGATTCGAGCATCACCTGGAACACCGACGTCAAGATCGAGGCGGGCTCCGCGACCCACACGGTGGGCGCATCCGGTGTGGTCTCGGAGTCGTCCCCCGGCAAGGTCGAAGTGGCTGCCGCCGGGGTCACCATCAACAACGGTGCCTTCAAGGTGAGCTGACCATGGCTGCCGCGCTCCTCACCACCGCGTCCTCGCTGCAATGCCCGCATGGCGGCACGGTGAGCATCGTCTCGGCCAACACGCAGACGCAGGCGAGCGCGCCGCTTGCGCTCTCGACCGACACCTTCACCATCGCCGGGTGCCCGTTCCAGATCCCCGTGGGCACGGGCACGGTGCCGCACCCTTGCGTGAGCGTGCAGTGGACCCAGCCCAACACGATGACCAGCGTGAACGGCACACCCACGCTGGCGCAAGACAGCGTGGGCCTGTGCCTGGCCGCCGACCAGGCGCCCCAAGGCCCTGTCTCGGTGGTGCAGGCCGAACTGCTCGTCACCGGTTCCTGACACGAGAGAACGCCATGCCCAGCTTGCCCTTCACCAGCCTTCGCTACCCGATTTCGGTGGACGCCGCGCGCGGCCGGCTCGCGCAGGAGCAGGACTTCGGCGCGCACATCGAGCAGCTGGTGATGCAGGTGCTGATGACGGCGCCCGGCGAGCGCATCAACCGGCCCGACTTCGGGTGCGGCGTGAAGCGGCTGGTGTTCGCGCCGGGCGGCGATGTGGCGGCGACGCTGGCGCAGACCACGGTGTACCAGGCGCTCAGCAAGTGGCTGCCCGATGCGATCGCGCTCAATGAGGTGACTGCGCGGGCCGAGGACGCGGTTCTGCAGATCCGCGTGGGCTACGTGATCAAGGCGCGGGGCGAGAAGCGCTATCTCAACATCCAGGTGGCGCCATGAGCTTCGCGCCGTGCCGGTGGAACTGGCGGGCCGGACAGCGGGCGCAGGCCCGCCCGGTCTGCGTCGCGGGGGGAGGGCGCCATGGCGATTGACCGCGTCGATGTGTTGCGGGCCTCGGCCACGCTGACCGGTATCGACTTCATCCAGGTCGCACCGTCGCAGATGGAGCTGCTGGTCTTCCTCCAGCACGATGTGCTGCCCGCGGCAGTCGCGAATGCGCTCTCCCTGCTGGCGGCCGGCGACATCCACATCGCCGGCGAAGGCCAGGTGGATCCGCCGCGGGTCACGGTGCTGGCCAACGTGGTGCCACTGCCGCCGCCGGTCGACGGCCGCGCGGTGTTGCGGCTGCTGGTCGACCGGCCCGGTGGCTTCGGCTACTACCGGCTCCAGCTCGACTCGGCCGCCATCGATCCCTACTTCAACGACGTGCGCTTCACGTTCAAGGCTGCGTGCGACAGCGACCTCGACTGCAAGAGCGAGGCGCGCGAGTGCCCCGGGGACACGCCGGTCGATTTTCCGGTCGACTACCGCGCCCGCGACTTCTGGAGCTATCGCCAGGCGCTGATCGACTTCGCCTCGCAACGCTACCCCGACTGGCAGGACCGCGTCGAGGCCGACGTGGGCATGATGATTCTCGAGCTGCTGGCGGCGATGGGCGACGAGTTCGCCTATGCGCACGACCGGCTGGCGCGCGAGGCTACGCTGGCCACCGCGACGCAGCGACGCTCCATGCGTCACCTCGCGCGACTGGTGGACTATCCACTGGACGACGGCTCGGGCGCATTCACGTGGCTCGACATCCAGGCGCTGAACGCCGTAACGGTGGATGCGGGCACGCCGGTGTGCGATGCCCAGGGCCAGGTCTTCTTCGAGATCGGCAAGGGCTTGCGCGATACGCCGCTGGGCTCAGCGCCGGTCGCTTACCCGATCGCGCCGGCGCGCAACGAGCTCAAGCCCTACATCTGGGACGAGAGCGACACCTGCCTGCCCGCGGGCAGCACCACGCTCGCACTCACGGGTGCACACGCGATCGACCTGCAGCCCGAGGCGCTCATCGACCCGGCGGGCCGCTGGGTGCTGCTGCAGACGCGGCCGACCGCGCCCGACATTCCCGAGCGGCGGCTGGCGGTGCGCATCGTCGATGCGCGCGACGACGTCGATCCGCTGGTGGCCCAGCCCATCTCGCGCATCACCTGGGACGCGGCCACACCCTTCGACCTCGACCTCGACACGCTGGTGCTGCACGGCAACCTGTTGCCCGCCACCTCCGGCCTGACGCGCACGCAGCGCTTTCGCATCGGTCCGGTCGCCAGCCCGCTCGATCCCGAACCGGATCTGCCGCTGGCCGTGGAGCGCATCGGCATCGACAGCCCCTTGTGCTACCCCGACCCCGGCACGCCGGAGGATGAGGCCTCGCGCGTGAAGTTGCTGTTCCCGCTGCCCGACTCCGAGGTCACGCCCCTGGTGTGGCTGCCCATCGCCACCGCCACGGGCGTGCGCATGCGGCCCGAGGTGGAGCTGGTGCGCGATGGCGATGGCGACTGGAGCTGGCTGGACGCGCTGGTGGGCGAGGAGACGGCCGCGGCCACGGCCAATGTGTTCACGCTGGAAGACGGTGTGTTCCGTCGTGTGGTGGGCTTCGAGCGCCTGGGGCGCCTGACCGAGCTGGTGGACTACGCGAGCGGCGAGGGCAACACCATTCGCTTCGGCGATGGCGAGTTCGGCATGGCGCCCACCGAGGGGTCCAGGTTCACGGCGCGCTATCGGCTGGGCAACGGCAGCCGGATGAACGTGGCACCCGACACGCTGGTGCTGTTCCAGGGCGGCGTGCCGCCCGGCGTGACGAGCGTGAACAACCCGCTGGCCGGCACCGGCGGGCGCGAGCCCGAGGCGGGCGACCAGATCCGCATCAACGCGCCGCAGGCCTTCCGTGCCA
>JAAOZX010000077.1 GCA_012274225.1 Comamonadaceae bacterium
CGACGCTCAGTGGCGACGTGGTGATCCGCGACTGGACCCGCCAGAACCGCACCTGGTTCGCCGCGGTGCAGGTGGAAAAACGCATGATGTTCATCATCCTGACGCTGATCGTCGCGGTGGCGGCCTTCAACCTGGTGAGCACGCTGGTGATGACCGTGACCGACAAGCGCGCCGACATCGCCATCCTGCGCACGCTCGGTGCCAGTCCGGGCAGCATCATGGGCATCTTCGTGGTGCAGGGCGCGGCCGTGGGCGTGATCGGCACCCTGGCCGGGCTGTTGCTGGGTCTGGTGGTGGCCTTGAACATCGACGTGATCGTGCCGGCGCTGGAGCATCTTTTCCACGCCAGCTTCCTGCCCAAGGAGATTTACCTGATCAGCAAGATGCCGAGCGACCCGCGGCGCGAGGACATCATGCCGATCGCGCTGATTTCGCTGGCGCTGGCGTTCGTGGCCACCATCTACCCGAGCTGGCGCGCCAGCCGGGTGAATCCGGCGGAGGCGCTGCGCTATGAGTGAAGGGGTGAGGGAAGGCGTCGTCCTGAAGGCCGAAGGCATCACGAAGCGCTTCACCGAAGGCGGCTTGGACGTCGAGGTGCTGCGCGGTGTCGACCTGCAGGTCAACGCCGGCGAGACCGTGGCGATCGTCGGCGCCTCGGGTTCGGGCAAGAGCACGTTGCTGCACTTGCTGGGCGGCCTGGATGCGCCCACCGGCGGCAAGGTGCAGTTGATGGGGCAGGCGTTCACCGAGTTGGACGCGGCCGCGCAGGGCCGATTGCGCAATCGCCACCTGGGTTTCGTCTATCAGTTCCATCACCTGCTGCCCGAGTTCAGCGCGCTGGACAACGTGGGCATGCCGCTGCGCATCCGGCGTGAAACGCCCGAGCGCTGCGAGCAGCAGGCCGCCGAAGCACTGGCAGCCGTGGGATTGTCGGAGCGGCTGCACCATCGGCCCGCCGAGCTGTCGGGCGGCGAACGCCAGCGCGTGGCCATTGCACGTGCTCTGGTCACACGCCCCGCCTGCGTGATGGCGGACGAGCCCACCGGCAACCTGGACCGCAGCACCGCCGACGGCGTGTTCGACCTGATGCTCAAGCTCGCGCGCGATCGCGGCACCGCCTTCATCCTGGTGACGCACGACGAAACGCTGGCGGCACGCTGCGGCCGGGTGATGCGGTTGAGCGGCGGCCTGCTGGCGTAGCATCGGTCCGACCACACTGTCGCAAAGGTGCGAGGTGCACGTTAGACAGAGGTTGCGCCACGCCAACCCGCAGGAGCGAAAGTGTCTGCGTGCGTGACCGGAGAACGCGAAACCGGCGCAGGCAAAATGGCGCCCGGACAGTACCTGACATCACCGTCGGCCTGAGGAGGGCCATTGATGAGCGACTTGCATTTGCCGTTCTGGCCCGACTACGCGCCCAAACACCTGTGGGTGCCGCAAACCAACCTCTACTTCAACCTCGAGGTGTCGGCGGCGCGCTTTCCGGACAAGCCCTTCATCATCTTCTACGACACCGCCATCGGCTACCGGCGCTTCAAGGAAGAAACGGAGAAGGTCGCCGGCTGGCTGCAGCAGGTCTGCGGCGTGAAGAAAGGCGACCGCGTGCTGCTGTACATGCAGAACAGTCCACAGTTCATGACGGCGTTCTACGGCATCCTGCGCGCCGACGCGGTGGTGGTTCCGGTGAACCCGATGAACCTCACCAACGAGCTGCGCCACTACATGACCGATAGCGGCGCGAAGGTGGCGTTCGCCGCGCAGGAGCTGTATCCGCGCATCCAGCCGCTGCTGGACGACGGGCTGGACACGATCGTCGTCGCCAGCTACAGCGACTACCTGGAACAGCCCACGGACCTGCACGTGCCGGATTTCGTGAAGGCCGCGCGCATGCCGGTCAAGGACAAGGGTGCGGTCGCCTGGGCCGATGTGCTGGCGGCCGGCGCGAGGCCCGCGGCGATGCGCTCGGGCGCGGACGATCTGGCGGTGATGCCGTACACCTCGGGCACCACCGGCCAGCCCAAGGGCTGCATGCATTCGCACCGCACCACCATGTACAACGCGGTCGCCGGTGGCGTATGGACCCGGGCAACCGGCGGCGTCGGCCTGGCCGTGCTGCCCATGTTCCACGTCACCGGCATGCAGTACAACCTGAATGGCGCGATCTACAACAGCGGCACCGTGGTGCTGCTGCCGCGCTGGGACCGCGACGCAGCGGCCCTGTGCGTGCAGCGCTACGGTGTCACCGCCATGGCGCTGATCACGGCCATGGTGATCGACTTCATGGCCAATCCGAAGCTGGGCGAGTTCGATCTGTCGAGCCTGCGCAGCGTCGGCGGCGGCGGTGCGGCGATGCCCAAGGCGGTGGCGCTCGCGCTGGAACAGAGACTGGGCCTGAAGTACCGCGAGGGCTACGGCATGTCGGAAACGATGGCCGCGACCCACTCCAACCCGCCCGAGCGGCCCAAGGAGCAGTGCCTGGGCGTGCCGCTGTTCGACGTGGATGCTCGCGTGGTGGCGCCCGGCGGCACCGATGAACTGCCGCCCGGCCAGACCGGCGAGATCGTCGTGCACGGCCCACAGGTGATGCTGGGCTACTGGAACCAGCCGGAGGCCACCGCCGAAGCGTTCGCCCTGATCGACGGCAAGCGGTTCCTGCGCACCGGCGACCTGGCTTGCGTGGACGAGGAGGGCTATTTCTTCTTCGTCGACCGGCTCAAGCGGATGATCAACGCGGCCGGCTTCAAGGTCTGGCCGGCCGAAGTCGAGGCGATGCTGTATCACCACGAGGCCATCCAGGAGGCGTGCATCGTCGCCGCGGAGGATCCGCGGCGCGGCGAGACGGTGAAGGCCGTCATCGTGCTGAAGCCCGGCTTCGAGGGCAGGGTGACCGAGCAGCAGATTGTCGACTGGTCGCACGACAACATGGCCGCGTACAAGGTGCCGCGCATCGTGCAGTTCGTGCAGACCCTGCCGAAATCCGGCGCGGGCAAGGTGATGTGGCGGTCGTTGCAGGAGGCGGAGAAGACTCACCTCGGCGGCAAGAGCTGACCAATCGACTGGGACGCCGAGGTCCTTTTGAAC
>JAAOZX010000421.1 GCA_012274225.1 Comamonadaceae bacterium
CCTTGAAGCGGGTGCTGCGCCGCGCCGAAAAGCTCGGCTTCCAGGTGATGGCCGGCATGGAGTACGAGTGGTTCAACTTCCGCGAGACGCCGCAAAGCTGGGCCGCCAAGCAAGGCCTGGCTCCTGAAACGCTGACTCCCGGGATGTTCGGCTATTCGCTGTTGCGGATGAACCAGAACCGCGAATTTTTCAACGCGTTGATGGACGAGATGTTGGCGTTCGGCGTGCCGATCGAGGGCTTGCACACCGAAACCGGCCCGGGCGTGTACGAGGCCGCGATCGCTTTTTCGCAGGCGCTGGAGCAGGCCGACCGGGCCATCCTGTTCAAGACCGGCGCCAAGGAGATCGCCGCGCGCTTCGGCATCATGCCCAGCTTCATGGCCAAGTGGAGCGCGCAATACCCGGGCTGCTCGGGCCATATCCACCAGAGCCTGTCCGACGGCAAGGCCAACCGGTTCCACGGCGCGGACAGCCCGCGCAAGATGAGTCCGCTGTTCGAGAGCTACCTGGCCGGGCAGGTCGCCTGCCTGATGGAGTTCGCGCCGATGTTCTGGCCCACCGTCAACAGTTACAAGCGGCTGGTCGACGGCTTCTGGGCGCCGGTCAAGCCGACCTGGGGCATCGACAACCGCACCGCCAGTTTTCGGGTGATTGCCGGCAGTCCCAACGCGACGCGGCTGGAAACCCGCTGCCCGGGCGCCGACGTCAATCCCTACCTGGCGATGGCGGCGGTGATCGCAGCCGGGCTGCACGGCGTGGAGCAGGGGCTGAAGCTCACCGCGCCGCCGATCACCGGCACCAACCAGGGCGGCGAGAACGTGCCGCGGGCACCGCGCACGTTGATCGAGACCACGCGCAACTTCAGCAAGTCGGTGATCGCGCGCGATTTCCTGGGCGACACTTTCGTCGACCATTTTGCGGCCACCCGGGAGTGGGAGTGGCGGCAGTGGCTGGACGCGGTCACCGATTGGGAGTTGAAGCGTTACTTCGAAATCATCTAGGCGCCAGCGGCGTATCCTTGATGGTCGGGCGCCGGGATGGTTCCCGCCGCCCGACCGAACCGACTCCAGCATGAGCATCACCGGATTTTCATTCCCCACGGCCATCCGCTTCGGGCCCGGCGCGCGCCGGGAAGTGGCCCGGCACCTGCGCGAGCAGGGTCTGACGCGACCCCTGATCGTCACCGACCGGGCGTTGGCCGCCCTGCCGCTGCTGGCCGAATTCCAGAGCCATCTCGCCGGGCTGGACGCTACGGTTTTTTCCGGTGTGCACGGCAACCCGACGGCGTCCCAGGTGATGGCCGGCGCCGCCGCGTTCAAGGCGCACAGAGCCGATTGCGTGATCGGTTTCGGCGGCGGCGCAGCGCTCGATGTGTCCAAAGTGGTGGGCCTGGCCGCCACCCATGAAGGCGACATCCTCGAATATGCATGGGACCATGCGCAAGTGCGTCCCATCACCAGGCCGCTGCCCTGGTTCGTCGCGTTGCCGACCACCGCCGGCACCGGTTCGGAAGTGGGGCGTTCGGCCGTGGTGAGCGAGAACGAAAGCCACCTCAAGCGCGTGATCTTCAGCCCGCAGATCCTGGCGCGCGCGGTCTTCGCCGATCCCGAACTGACGCTCGCCCTGCCGGCGGCCATCACGGCCGCGACCGGCATGGATGCGCTGACCCACAACGTCGAGAGCTACCTCTCGCCGGCCTGGCACCCGCTGTGCGACGGCATCGCGCTGGAGGGAGCGCGGCTGGCGGCTCGCTCGCTGCTCACGGCGGTGCAGGAGCCGGGCAACCTCCCGGCGCGCTCGGACATGTTGATGGCGTCGATGATGGGAGCCATCGCTTTCCAGAAGGACCTGGGCGCCGTGCATTCCTGTGCCCACGCGCTGGGCGCTGTGTGCGATCTGCACCACGGGCTGGCCAACGCGCTGATGATCGACACCGTTCTGGCGTGGAACCAGGAAGCGGTACCGGAAAAGTTCGAGGAGCTGGCGCACGTGTGCAAGGTCTCCGGCGGGGGCGATCAGTTCGTGCCGTGGTTGCGCGCCCTGAAGGTGCGGGTCGGCATCCGCGGCAAGCTGGGGGCGCATGGCGTGCTGCCCGCGCAGATTCCCCGGCTGGTGGCGGTGGCGCTGGCCGATGTCTGTCACCAGACCAATCCTCGCCCCTGCACCGCGGCCGATTTTCAGCGGCTGTTCGAGGACGCGTTCTAGGAGCCGCAATGGACAGCGCCGTGCGGCTCAAGATCGGGATTTCGGCCTGCTTCATGCACGCCGACCCGGACCGGCCGGTGTTTTCCAGCAAGACCCTGCAGTTCGTCGAGCAGTCGATCGCGCACTGGGTCATGTCCACCGGCGCGCTGGCGGTGATGGTTCCCAGCCCCAGCGGACCGACCCAGCGTGGCGACGTCACGCTGGCGCACTATGGCCATTGGCTGGACGGCCTGGTGCTGCACGGCGGCGCCGATGTTTCGCCGCTCAGCTACGGCGAGCAGCCGCTGCAGGAGCGCTGGTCCGGCGACCGGATCCGCGACGAATACGAGATCGAGCTGGTGGCGGCGTTCGAGCGGCATCGCAAGCCGGTGTTCGGCGTCTGCCGCGGCCTGCAACTGATGAACGTCGCTTTCGGCGGCACGCTCTACCAGGACATCGCCACCCAGATGCCCGAAGCCTTGCGGCACCGCGACCCGGTCAGTTATGACCTGAATTTCCACACCGTGGACCTGGTGCCGGGCTTGCGCCTGGCGAGCCTTTATCCGGGCACGCCGCGGGTCAAGGTCAACAGCATCCACCACCAGGCCATCAAGGGCCTGGCGCCTGGCTTCGCGGTGGAGGCGGTGAGCGACGAGGATGGCTTGGTCGAGGCGATTCGTCGCACCGACAGCGCCAAACCGTATCTGGCGGCCGTGCAATGGCATCCGGAATTCCACCAGCCCGGGGCGCAGACCATCGACGACGCGGCGCTGCTCGCGGACTTCCTGGATGCGGCGCGCGCCACCCGA
>JAAOZX010000422.1 GCA_012274225.1 Comamonadaceae bacterium
CAACGGCGGCGATGACCGCCACCGTGATCACCATGGAAGTGAGGGCCAGGCGCAGCGGCAGCAACCAGCGGCGGTCGTTCAGGCCGGGACTGAGCTTGAGTCCGGCCGAAAACAGCGAGACCACCACGATGGCCTCGGTGAGGTGCTCCAGCAACACCGTGTGCGCACGCGGGTCGACTGCCATCAAGCCCAGACCCAGCGGACTGACGGCCAGGCCCACCAGCAGGTAAAGCATGGCCGTGGACAACGGTAACCGCGCTAGCACCGTGCTGCTGAGAGCCAGCAGGATGAGCAGCAGGCCGATCAGAAGGGACCAGATGGGAAAATCCATGCCCGCTATTGTTGGGGTTGGGCTGGGCCCGCGCGTGTGGGCAAATGCCGCGACTTCCGAAGCGGCCGAGAAAGAACCGGCCCAGGGCCGGCCGCTACAGGCAGCCGAGCGCGCCATGCAGGGCCGCGCGAAAGCTCGGGAACTTGTGCAGGTCGCTGTGGCCGGCGCCTTCGACGCAGAGCAGCTGCGCGGCGGGCGCGGCCGTGCGCAAGGCATGGCTGTGGTGGATGCCGATGAGTTCATCCTTGTCGCCATGGATCAGCATCAGCGGGCCGCTCAGGCGCGCCGCGTGTTCGGCGGTGTGCAGCGGATAGCGCAGGACCTGGCGCGGTACCCATGGATAGAGCTCCTCGCCTAGCGCGCGCATGCTGCTGTACGGTGAAACCAGCAGCGTCAGGTCCGGCCCCTGCCCCGCCGCGCAAAGCTCGGCGGCCAGTCCGGCCGCCAGGGCTGTTCCCAGCGACTGACCGGAGATCACCACCCGCTTGCCCTGATACATTGGCGCAAAAGCCGCCCACACCGCGCGCACGTCCGCGCGCAACTGCTCCTCGCTGGCGATGCAGCCGCTGCTCTTGCCAAAGCCGCGGTAGTCCAACATCACCACGTCGAAATTGGCCTGGCGGAAAGCATCGAGATCGGCCAGGCAATCGCGCAGGTTGCCCGAGTTGCCGTGCAGGAAGAACACCACGCCGCGCGGCTGCGGCAAGCGCAGATGGGCGGTCGACAGTCGCGCACCGGGGACCTCGATCCAGCGTTCGTGAACATCGGCCTCAGCCACGAGGGGCAGGTCGGGCGCCAGCGGCGTCGGCTCGAACAGCAGCCGCTCCTGCCGGAACCACAGCCAGCCGATGGCCGCCGTATAAGCGGCGCCTGCCGCGGCGACGAGTCCCAGGGAGAACAAGGCGTAGAGCATGCTGTTCCCCCTTTTCACGATCACTGCTTCCTGCTGTCCGAAGCGCTGTCGCCGCGATCGCGTTCCACGTCGGGGCCGGGACGGTCGCCGTCCTTGCGCGGAATGCCGTCGCGGCATTGTTCCTGTGTGGCCATTGCTCGTTCCTTTGCTGCCTGCTGCAGCGGGGTGGCTGGCGGGGCTTGATGACAGCATGGCCGGGGGCCTGGCTCATCGCTGTAGGCGCCGGTCGGCGAAAAACGTAGGAACCGCTCCGCGGGCCGCGCAGGTCCCGCGCCCGCAACCGGAGCGCTAGAGAAGCGCGCCGAACAGGGCGAAGAAATGCTCCTGGACCTTGTCCATGAGTGGCCGGGCCTGCCAGTCCTGGTAGGTGATGCGGCGCGACTTCTTCAGGTCGGCCTCGAATACCCGGGTCTGCCGCTGCGCGAAAGCCCGTAGACATTGAGGTTGGCTTCGTCGTTCAATTGAAACGAACGCACGTCGAAGTTGGTGGAGCCCCACCGACGGGCCTACAGGCGCAACCGCTCCAAACGCACGCCGCGGGCGACGTGGTGGGCCTGCCTGGCGACGCCAGCCCATCCGGGGGACGCCACAATACGCATGAACCGACCCGAGGAGCCGCCATGGACACCCCCACGAGATTCCCCGCCTACCTGGTTTCCAGCACGCCCGCCGGCGTCACCGCGGCCTTCATCACCATGGCCGACGACCAGCTCGACCCGGGCGAAGTAACGGTGCGGGTCCAGTACGCGAGCGTCAATTTCAAGGACGCACTGGCCGCCACCGGCCGAGGCAAGATCATCCGGCGCTTTCCCTGCGTGGGCGGTATCGATGCCAGCGGCGTCGTGGAGTCGTCGCGAGCGCCCCATTTCAAGCCAGGCGACAGCGTCATCGTGCACAGCCACGGCTTCGGCGTGTCGCATCACGGCGGCTACGCGGGCCGCGCCCGGGCGCCGGCGGCCTGGGTGAACCGCCTGCCGCCCGGGATGAGCGCGCTGGAAGCCATCACGCTGGGCGTGGCCGGCTACACCGCGGCGCTGGGCATCGACCTGATGGAACTCAATGGCCTGGGGCCCGCCAAGGGAAAGGTGCTGGTCAACGGCGCGACCGGCGGCGTGGCCAGCGTCAGCATCGACCTGCTGGCCCAGCGCGGTTACCAGGTGGTTGCCGTCACGGGCAAGCCGGCCGAGGCCGAGTACCTGCGATCGCTCGGCGCCAGCGAAGTGATCGCCAGCGCCGACCTGCCCGCGGGCACCAAGCCGCTGGAGCCGGCGCTGTGGCAAGGCGCCGTTGACTCGCTGGGCGGCGCGCCGCTCGCCGCCCTGACGCGCAGCATGCAGCGCGAGGGCGTCATCGCCAGCATCGGCAATGCCGCGGGCCTGGACTTCAACGGCAACGTCATGCCCTTCATCCTGCGCGGCGTGCGCCTGATCGGGGTGAATTCGGACAACGAGCCGGAGCTGCGCGATCGCATCTGGAAGCGCCTGGGCAGCGACTTGCGGCCACGCCACCTGTCCCGGATCTCCCATGTGGTCCCGTTCGAGCAACTGCCGCAGGCGATCGAGGCGGTCGCCAACGGCAAGGCCCGCGGGCGCACCGTGATCGACGTGGGTTCGGCCCAGGGCTGACCCGCCGAAGGGCTCCGGGCGACACGGAATATCAAGACTTTCCTACGCGCTCCTCAGTCCCAGTCGCGCTCGCGCGGCGCCCGGCTTTTCCTAAATTCCGTTCCAGGCGGCACGCGCGGCCAATGGCATTCTGGAGAAATGCAAATGAACGGATCGAACGACACCAAGGAAGACCACGGCTCGCACGAGTCGCCTCACTCGCAGGGGCAGGAGGGCGTGCATGACGCCCATTGCGGCCGTGGCGCCGCGAGCGCGCTGGCGCGGTTCAAGTCCCAGAAGCAGGAACGCCAGATGCTGAGCGATCCCGAAGGCACTTCCGGAGGGCACGCGCAATGAGCGACAGCTGCAACCCCCGAACCGACGCCGGCCGCGCCCAGGAGCAGCAAACACAGCAGCAGAACACCAACAGCGGCGTAGGCTCCGGATCGGCACTGGCCGCGATGCTGAAAAAGCGTCGCGAGGGTGAAAATCACCGCGACGACGAACCGGAGAACGGCGCGGAAAACGCCACGGGCACGGCGTGACCCCGTATCGGCATCACGCCGGCTCCAGGTACAGTTCGCGCAGCCGATCGCGCTCGCGGCTGCCCACGCGCAGCCCGTCCCGCAAGTATGTGTCGAACCCGCCGTGATCGAGCACTATCACCTCGAACGCCGCCTGCAGGAATTCCGGTTGCACGCGCGACAGCACCGTCAGGACCGACGGGTCCAGCCCATGCCGCGACGCCTCGAGCGGCTTGAGCCGCTCGTTGGTCAGCAGGTAGTCGCGCAGCACGTCGTCTTCGGACACGCCCAGGCTGCGCAGGATCAGTGCCGCAGCAAGCCCGGTGCGGTCTTTGCCCGCGGTGCAGTGGAACACCGTGGGCTCATTCGACGCCAGCAGGTGCGCGAAGAGTTCGGCGAAGCGATGCGTGCTGTTGCGCACGAACCTGCGATAGGTGTGCTGCATGTGGGCCACGACTTCGTTCGGCGTGAGCTGGTGGCCAGCCGCGATGAGTTCGCTGAGCACCTGGACGATGGTCGGTTCGATCGGCAGCGAATGCACGGTGAGCGACGCCAGGGCGCAGGGCGCCGCCTCGCGTTCGGCAACACCGCGAAGGTCCAGCACCCGGCGCAGGCCCAGCGCGCGGATCCGCGATTCGTCTTCGGCCGTCAACGCGCCGAGATGATCGGAGCGAAAAATTCTTCGCGCGACGACGCGGCGGCCGGCATGGCCGGTGTAGCCGCCGATGTGGCGGAAGTTGGGAGCGCCTGAAACCTGCATGGATCGGCTAGAGCTCGCTGTACTTCTTGCTGCTGCCCCGCGACTGCGCGGCCGGATATCGGGCCGCGTTCAATTCGAGCTTCTGCCGCGCCGCGCCGACCAGATCGATCTGCAGCCGGTCGGCCAGCTGCAGCAGGTACAGCAGCACATCCGCCAGCTCCTGAGCCACGGCCGCGCGCTTTTCCGGCGGCAGTTGCTCACTTTGCTGCTCCGTGAGCCACTGGAAATGCTCGAGCAATTCCGCGGCCTCGACGCTGAGCGCGCACGCCAGGTTCTTGGGCGAGTGGAACTGGCTCCAGTCGCGCTCGGCGGCAAAGCGCCGCAGGGCCTGCGTCAGCGAATCGAGCGCCTCGTCCGGCTTCGTCGCGGATGGGTGTTGCATCTACGGCATTGTGCCCTGCGGGACCATGTGCCCGAAGCTGCAGCCTGCACACGAACGGGCCGGCAGGAAAAAGGCCTGGCTTGCACCGGCCAGGCCCTTTTGCCACGAAGCCCGGTGACCCGCGTGGGTGTAGGACTGCGCTCATGCGGCGTGAGGCGGACCTCGGCGCATTCAACCGGCCAGGCGGCCACTCAGGCTTTGTGCCGCCCCCAGGTCGTTGCGCAGCAGGGGAAGGGTCTTGTCGATCCAGGCCCGCAGGTCGCGGTCCTGCGCTTCGCGCCGCGCCTTCTCGAACAAGGCGATGTTGGCCGTGTGGTCCTCGACCCCGACCACCCGCACGTAGCCGCGATCGAATTCGGCACTGGGTTTCAAGGCGGCCAGCCGATGCAGCTTGGTGGCCTTGTCCGCCGCCAGGCCAGTCGGCGGTTGCAGGCCCCTGGAACGCATGAGCGCGGTCAGTTCGTCGACCGCCTGCGCATCGCGCTGCGCGATCGCCCGGGCGTAGGAACGCACGCGGGGCGAGACCGCCCGTTCCGCCGCCAGTCGAGATACCTCGATCTCGTACAGGCTGCGGGCGGCCGCGCGCGCCATGAAGTCCTGTTCGGCATTGGAGAGGCGCGGGGCCACGAAGACGACGGCGGGCTGCGGGGCCGGCTCCGTTGGGCGCAGCGATGCGCACCCTGCAACCAGCAGCGCGACCCCGAGGACGAATGGGATCCAGGCCGACCGGCTCGGGCCGACGATGCGCGCGGCGCTGCGTTGCCAACTGGCTGGGGTCATGGCGCTCTCCGTTGGGAAGGTCCTGACTATAGGGCGCGGCGGCCGGCCGACTGTCGGCGGGACACCCTGCGTGGCGTAGGACTCTTCAGTTAACGCCAGGCCGCGCGGGCGCGCGACCGGACCTGTATCACAGGCGCCTGCGGTTGCGCCGCGACAGCGTCGGCACGGCCGGCCTCGGGCCAGGTTACACACTCGAACTGCTGGGCCATGGCCTCGGTGATGAACCGGCTGCGCCCGGCGTAGACATGGCGATCGCCGCCACCGGCTTGCTGAGTCACATAGAAGCGGTGCGGCACGATCAGGTGCAGGTGCTCCTTGGCGCGCGTCATCGCCACATACAGCAGGCGGCGCTCCTCTTCCAGCTCTTCGGTGGTGCCGGTGGCCATGTCGCTGGGAATGCAGCCATCGACCACGTTGAGCACATGCACAGACTTCCACTCCTGCCCCTTGGCGCTGTGGATGGTCGACAGGATGAGGTAGTCCTCGTCGCGGTGCGGCGGGCCCGATTGGTCGCTGGTTGCTTGCGGCGGATCCAGCGTCAGTTCGGTGAGGAAGCGCTCGCGGCTGGCATAGCCCGCAGCCAGCCGCACCAGTTGCTCCACATCGAGTTTTCGAACCTGTGCGTCGTCATGAATGCGCTCGAGATGCGGCAGGTACCAGGCCTTCGCCAGTTCCAGGTCGGCGGGCCAGGCGACACCCGGATCGCGCAACCGCGTGTAGAGGTCGACGAAACGCGCCCAGTCCTCGCCCGCCTGCGCGGGCGGGTCGAACCGTTGCAGCGTGTGCGTCGGCTCCGCCGCCTCCGCCATCGCGTCCAGCAGCCGGCTCGCCGTGGCCTGCCCGACGCCGGGAATCAGCAGGGTCACGCGAAAACCCGCCAGGCGACCGCGCGGATTCTGGGCAAAGCGCAGGATCGCGAGCAGGTCCTTCACGTGCGCCGCCTCGAGGAACTTGAGGCCGCCGAACTTGACGAAGGGAATGTTGCGCCGGGCCAGCTCGAGCTCGAGCGCGGCGCTGTGGGTGCTGGTGCGAAACAGCACCGCCTGGCTCTTCAGGGTGCCGCCGGCTTCGCGCTGGCGCAGCACCTGGTCGGCCACCCAGCGCGCCTGCCCGGCTTCGTCAGGCACCAGCAGCAACTGCGCGCGCTGACTCGAAGCCTTGTCGGTCCACAGGTTCTTCGCGTGCCGCTCGCGCGCCAGCGCGATCACCGCGTTGCTGGCTTCCAGGATGGCCTGCGTGCTGCGGTAGTTGCGATCCAGCGTGACGATGCGCGCAGGCTGCGTGAACTGGTGCGGAAATTCCAGGATGTTGCGAACCGTGGCCCCGCGGAACGAATAAATGCTCTGTGCGTCGTCGCCGACCACCGTGACGCCCTCTCCCGTCGGCTTCAGCGCCAGGATGATTTGGGATTGCAGGCGGTTGGTGTCCTGGTATTCGTCCACCAGCAGGTGATCGAAGCGCTCGCCGACCTCCTGCGCCAATTGCGGCTCGCCCATCAGCTCGGCCCAGAACAGCAGCAGGTCGTCGTAGTCCAGCACGTTCTGCTGCTGCTTGGCCTCGGCGTAGGCGCCGAACAACTTCTTCAGTTCGCTCTCCCACTGGCTGCACCACGGGTAGATGTCCTGCAGCACCCGGTCCAGCGGCTCGCGAGTGTTGAGCACCCGCGAATAAATGCCCAGGCAGGTGCCCTTGAGCGGGAAGCGGTTCTTCGTCTCGGCAAAGCCGATGTCATGCCGCACCATGCCCATCAGGTCCTCGGCATCGCCGCGGTCGTGGATGGTGAAGCTTTCTTCGAGGCCGATGCGCCCCGCATATTCGCGCAACAGCCGGGCGCCGATGCTGTGGAACGTACCGCTCCACGGCAGGCCGGGCAGGCTTTGCGTCGCCGGCAAACCCAGCGCCTGCTGCAGCACGCCGGCGACGCGCCGCTCCATCTCCTGCGCCGCGCGCCGGCTGAACGTCAGCAGCATCATGCGTTGCGGATCGGCGCCGTGGCGGATCAGGTTGGCGACGCGATGCGCCAGCGTGCTGGTCTTGCCCGAGCCCGCGCCGGCGATCACCAGCAGTGGGCGCTTGTCGTGCACCTGGTCGCCGGTGCCGTGCTGCACGGCCGCCAATTGCTGGGGATTGAGGTCGTTCAAGAAAGGCTCGCTGGGCGAAAATCCTGTTGCAAGGGAACGCTCACAACGGCGCCCCGCTCACTGTATATTAATCCAGTGGACAACATTCGGGTCGGCACTGCCTCCTGGACCGACAAGACGCTCATCGCCTGCGGCCGCTTCTACCCGCCGGAAGTGCGCAGCGCCGAGGCGCGGCTGCGCTACTACGCGACCCGGTTTCCGCTGATAGAGGTCGATTCGAGCTACTACGGCATGCCCACACCCGCCAACGCGCAGTTGTGGGCCGAGCGCACGCCAGAGGGGCTTCATGTTCAACGTGAAAGCGTTTCGCCTGTTCACCGGCCACCAGACCTCGCCGGCGGTGCTGCACAAGGACCTGCAACTGGCGCTGGGCCCCAATGCACCGCGGATGCTGTACTACCAGGACATGCCAGGCGAGATCCGCGATGAACTTTGGAAGCGCTACGTCGAGGCGCTGGCGCCGTTGCGACAGGCGGGCAAGCTCGGCGCGGTTCACTTCCAGTTCGCGCCGTGGCTGTTGCGCAACCGGCACGGCATGGCGCATGTCCGGCATTGCGTGGAGCGAATGCCGGGTCACCTGCTCGCGGCGGAATTTCGCAACAAGAGCTGGTTCGACGGCGACAACCTCGAAAAGACCCTGGCCTTCGAGCGTGAGCTGGGCGTGGTGCACACGATCGTGGACAGTCCGCAGGGCTTTGCCAACTGCGTGCCCTGCGTCTGGGAAGTGACCCATCCGAAGTTGGCGCTGCTACGGCTGCACGGCCGCAACCGGGAGGCCTGGAACACCAAGGCCGCGGCCGCATCCAGCCGCTTCGACTACCGGTACTGCGGCGAAGAGCTGGCGGCCATGGTTCCCGAGATACGGCACGTCGCCGGGCTCGCCCGGCACATGCACGTGCTGTTCAACACCAACTACGAAGACCAGGGCCAGGTCGGCGCCCGCATGCTGCGCCAACTGCTGGGGCAGATTTCCGGCGATGACCGGCCGGGAACTCCGGGCGACTAGACTCGTCGCAATCCTGTTGCTTTCGAAAGTTTCCATGAAGTCATCCATTTGCCGGCCGCTGCTCCTGGCGGCCGCGCTGTTCACGGCAGCCGCAGGCGCGCAATTGAAGCTGCCGCGCAGCATGCAGCCGTCGCCGTCCGCGGCCCAGGCCCCTGCCCCTGCGGCACCCGCGGCGGCGGCGGCGGCGCAAGCCACGCCTGGAGCCGTCGCTCCCGACCCAAACGCCGAGAAGGAATCGGCGGCCAAGCTGGCGGCCGGCGGCTGGCTGATCCTGCTGGACCGTGGCGATTGGGGCCGGGCGTGGGAAACGGCCAGCAGCATGTTCCGCTCATCGGTGCCGCTGCCCGCCTGGATCGACGGCGTCCCCAAGGCGCGCGAACCCTTCGGCAATGTGGTCGAGCGCAATCCGGTCGAAGCGGTCTACAAGACCGCGCTGGCGGGCCGGCCCCCCGGCGAATACGTCACGGTGATCTTCGAAACCCAGTTTGCCAACAAGAAGGTCGAAGAGGTGGTGACGACGGTGCTGGAACCCGACGGCCGCTGGCGCGCTACCGGCTATTCCACTCGCTAGGACGGGTGGCCACCGGCCGCGGCGCGCCCGGCGGCTGATGGCGCGAAGCGGCGGCCAAGCGGCGCGCCGATCGCAGGTTCGGTTGGGCCATGCGTTCGGCCGTCGCCAAACGGTATCGCAGCGAAGGCAGGGCTTGCTCGATCCAGGCCTTCAGGTCGGGGTCGGCGATCGTTGCGGCGGCCTTCTCGTACTCCAGCACCTCGCCCTGCTGCGACTTCAATGCCACCTGCGCCAGGAATTCGCGGTCGAACCGCGGCCCTTGCAGCCGCGTTAGCCGATTGAGGACCTTGCGCTGGCTGTTGGCCAGCATCGGCGGCGCCATGCCGCGTTGATGCAGCAGGCGTACCAACTCGCCGCCGTTGGCAGCCTGCTGATCCAGCAGGGTGGCGGCGAGCGAGCGGACGACCGGCGCGTTGGACCGGGCCAATGCCATGCGAGCCGCATCGGCCTGGAAGCGGCTGGCCGCCGCCGCGTCCTTCAGGAAACGCCACTCCTCGCGCTGTTGCGGCGCCATCGGGCGGGAACTGGCGGCCGATGCCGCCGCAAACAGGGGCACGCGCGCGCGCGCCTGGGGCTTGGTTGGAAGGTCGGGGCTGCCAGGGGGCGCCACCGCCGCCGCCGGAGGGTTGCCGTAGTCGGCGGCCGACTCGGCACGCGCGGCTATCGCCCAGGCCAACGCCGCGGACATCGCCACAAGGCAAACACCGGCGCACTTCATCGCGGCCCCCTCAGCCCGCCTCCGCCAATGCAGAGGCAAGAATTGATGGTGCGCAACCCGCCGCCCGCGCCGTGTCGGAGGGTGCCTGCTGGCCGTGTAGGACGGCAGCTACGCCGGAGGCGTCAGCTGCCCGCCTTGTTCCCGCTGTTGGTGCCAGTGGCGGCACGCTTGGCGTCGCCGTCCCGACGTCGGACCCGGTCGCGCCGCGATTGCCCATGGCGCGGTGCCCGGCTGGGACGCCTCGGCCGCTCCGACGCTTCTGCCTCAGTGCACGTGTGCCAGGCTGCTGACCACCGTCACCAGCGCGATGCCAGCCAGCAGCCAGAAGATCTGCACGCCGGTTTGCACCGCAGACAGCCGCCTTTGCAGTTGCGGGATCAGATCGGCCAGGGCCACGTAGATGAAACTGCTGCTGGCCACGACCAGGAAATACGGCAGGTACTCGTGCAGCCGATCCACCAGCCACCAGCCGGTCACGCCGCCCAGCGCGGTGACAGCGCCGGCCAGCGAGACCTTGACCAATGCGGCGCGCCGGTTGATGCTGGTCATCCGCATCACCGCCAGGTCGCCGATGTGATGCGGGACTTCGTGGGCCAGCACCGCGAGCGAAGCGACCAGCCCGAGTCGCAGGTCGGCCACGAATGCCGACGCGATGAGGATGCCGTCGCCAAAGCAATGCACGCTGTCGCCGGTCAGGACCGCCCAGCCACCGGAGCGCAGCGGCGTCGCTTCGCGCTGGTCGTGATCAGGTGCCCCGTGCTCGTGCCCGGCGTGGCCGTCATCGTGCGCATCGTGGCGGTCATGGGCCGCTTCGCCGTGATGGTGCTCATGCCCGTGATGCCACAACTCCGCCTTGTCCAGGAGAAAGAAGAACACCAGCCCGACCAGCAGGGTCGTGAACAGCGCCTGGGGCCCGGCCCTCCCTTCGAACGCCTCGGGCAGCAGGTGCATGAACGCTGTGGCCAGCAGGGCGCCCGCGGCCAGACTGAGAAGATGCTGCGGTCCCACCCGGCGCGACGCCTCGCCATCCGCCGACGCCAGGAATCCGATGCGCATCAGGCCCGCGGCCAGCCAGACGCTGCCGATTCCGGCGGCCAGGGTCGCGAGCAGGATTGCAATCAAGGTCATGGTTGAAGGATCGTGCGCGGGCGCGTCGTCCTTTCCTTCTTGTTGGCCGGCAAGGGCCGGCTGTGGGCTGATCTTATCAATCGGGGCGGGCATCCCCCGGCGGCGGCGGCGCTGTCAGAATCGCGCTTTCACAGCCAGGAGCGCAACATGCCCACGATCCGCGTCGAACTGATGGAGGGGCGCACGCCCGAACAGAAGAAGAACCTGGTCAGCGCCCTGACGCGCGCGGTGGTGGAGACCCTGGGCACCAAGCCCGAGGCGGTGGACATCCTGCTGTACGACATCAAGCGCGGCGACTGGGCCACCGGCGGTCAGCTCTGGTCCGAGCGCAAATAGCCGCGCGAGCCCATCCAATCGACGGCTTCCTCGGGGCGCTGGGCGGCGCAGCGGTCGGCTTCGTGATCCTGCTGCCGGGCTACGTGCTGTTCGCGTTCGTGACCGGCGGCATTGCCGCATTGCTGTACGCCTTGGTCAGCAAGCGCGTGGCGCGTCGACCCGCTCAGCTACCTGTGAAGCGCCAACCCAGGAAGATCTGGGCCTTTGCCTACACGGCGCAGGCCGCGATTGAGCTACGGTCGTCGAGTCCTTCTTCTTGCCGAGGCTTGCGATGATCCTTCGACTCACGTTCACGACAGCCGTCCTGCTTTCCATCGCGGCCTGTGCGAGTAATTCGGGCAACATCCAGCAAGCCCAGTGTCGCGCGGTCGGCGCCGAAGCGGTGCTCGGCAAGATGGTGGACGAGCAGATCATCGACCAGGCGATCGTCGGCGCCGGGGCGATGCGCAGCCGGGTGATCAAGCCAGGCGCCAACGTGACGATGGAACTCGACCCGCTGCGACTGAATATCGAGGTCGACGAGACTGGCCGCATCCGGCGCCTGCGCTGCGGCTAATGCGCCTTCTCCCAGTTCTCGCCGATGCCGATCTCGGCGAGCAGCGGCGCGCGCAGTTCGGCGACACCGGCCATCAGGCGCGGAATCTCGCTGCGCACCCACTCGACCTCGTCCTGCGGAACTTCGAACACCAGTTCGTCGTGCACCTGCATGATCATCCTGGTGTGGCGCTTCTGCTCGTCCAGCACGTCCTGCACCTTGACCATGCTCAGCTTGATCAGGTCGGCCGCTGTTCCCTGCATCGGCGCGTTGATGGCCGCACGCTCGGCCCCGCCGCGGCGCGGCCCGTTGGGCGAATTGATCTCGGGCAGGTACAGACGCCGGCCGAACACGGTCTCGACATAGCCCTTGCTCTTGGCTGACAGGCGCGTCTCGTCCATGTACTGCTTCACCCCGGGATAGCGCTCAAAATAGCGCTGGATGTAGTTCTTCGCCGCCGCGCCGTCGATGCCCAGGTTGCGCGCCAGGCCGAACGCGCTCATGCCGTAGATGAGGCCGAAATTGATGACCTTGGCGTAGCGGCGCTGCTCGCTGCTGACTTGGTCCGGCGCCACCCCGAACACTTCGGAGGCCGTCGCGCGGTGCACGTCCATGCCTTCGCGGAAGGCGCGCAGCAAGGCTTCGTCTTCGCTCAGGTGCGCCATGATGCGCAGCTCGATCTGGCTGTAGTCGGCACTGGCGATGAAATGGCCCGGCGGCGCGATGAAGGCTTCACGCACCCGCCGCCCTTCCACGGTCTTGACCGGGATGTTCTGCAGATTGGGATCGTTGCTGGAAAGCCGCCCGGTCACCGCCACCGCCTGGGCGTAGTGCGTGTGGACGCGTCCCGTGCGCGGATTCGCCATCTGCGCCAGCTTGTCGGTGTAGGTGCCCTTGAGCTTGGAGAGGCCTCGATGCTCCAGCAATTTGGCCGGCAGCGGATAGTCCTCCGCCAGTTTCTCCAGCACCTCTTCGTCGGTGCTGGCGATACCGCTGGGCGTCTTCTTGACCACCGGCAGGCCCAGCTTGGTGAACAGGATCTCGCCGATCTGCTTGGGCGAACCCAGGTTGAAGGGCTGGCCCGCGAGCTCGTGCGCCTCCTTCTCCAACTGCATGATCCGCTGGCCCAGCTCGGCGCTCTGTCTTGCCAGGATCGGCCCGTCGATCAGCACGCCATTGCGCTCGACGCGGTACAGCGCCTCGCTGCTGCGCATCTCCAGCTCGTAGATGAAGCGCAATTGGCTGTCGGCCTGCAATTTGGGCCACAGCGCCAGGTGCACGTCCAGCGTCTGGTCCGAATCCTCGCAGGAATATTCGGCCGCTTCTTCGACGGAAACCTGGGCGAACGGGATCTGGTGCGCGCCCTTGCCGGTAATGGTCTCGTAGTCGATGCCGCTGCGACCCAGATGGCGCTCGGCCAGGCTGGCCAGACCGTGCGGCTTGTGCACTTCCAGCACATAACTTTCCAGCATGGTGTCGTGGGCGTAGCCCTGCACTTCGATCCCGTGGTTGGCAAAGACGTGGCGGTCGTACTTGACGTGCTGGCCGAGCTTGAGCCTGGCCGGGTTTTCCAGCCACGGCTTCAGCCGCGCCAGCACCTGATCGCGCGGCAGCTGCTCGGGCGCGTCGCCGTAACTGTGGGCCAGCGGAATGTAGGCCGCTTCGCCGGGCTTGACGCTGAACGACACGCCGATGATCTGCGCCAGCATTTCGTCGAGCGAACTGGTCTCGGTGTCCACGGCAACCAGCTCGGCCGCCTCGATGCGCGCCAGCCACTCGTCCAACTGCGTCCAGGTGAAGATGGTGTCGTAATGCAGGTTGGTCGCCTGCGACAGCCCTGACAGGTCGGGTTCCTCGAACAGGCCCGGGCCGGGCCCGACCTGCTTGCGGCTCCTGTTCTCCTCGATCAGCTCGGGCGGAACATCGTGGCTCTCTAGCTGCTTGACCAGCCCCTTGAAACCATAGCGCTCGTAGAGAGCCTTGAGCGCTTCGGTGTCCTGGCCGTCGGTGACGGCGATGTCTTCGAGCTCGGGCAGGCCCGCAATGTGATCCTTCAGGTCGCAGTCCTTGCGAATCGTCAGCAGCGCGCGCCCCTTGGGCAGCCAGTCCAGGGCCTTGCGCAGGTTGTCGCCAACGGCGCCCTTCACTTCGTGAGCGCGCGCCACCAGGTCGTCCAGCGAGCCGTATTCCTGCAACAGTTTCACCGCCGTCTTGGGGCCGACCTTGTCGACGCCGGGCACGTTGTCAACGGAGTCGCCGACCAGCGTCTGGTAGTCGACCATGAGGCGCGGCGGCACGCCGAACTCGGCCTCGACCCCGGCGACGTCGCGCTTGCGATCGTTCATGGTGTCGATCACCATGACGTTTTCGTTGACCAGCTGGCTCAAGTCCTTGTCGCCGCTGGAGATCACGGTGTGGATACCGCGCTCGGTCGCCATGCACGACAGCGTGCCGATCACGTCGTCGGCCTCGACCCCGGGCACGTGCAGCACTTTCCAGCCCAGCAGCCGCACCACCTCGTGGATGGCGTCGATCTGCGAGCGCAGATCGGGCGGCATCGGCGAGCGGGTGGCCTTGTACTCGGGATACAGGTCGTCGCGAAAGGTCTTGCCCGGGGCGTCGAACACGCAGGCCACGTAGTCGGCCCGCACGTCCTTGCGCAGTTTTTGCAGCATGTTGATCATGCCGCGGATGGCGCCGGTGGCCGGACTGGCGGGATCACCCGGCACGGCCCGCAGGTCGGGCATGGCGTGGAAGGCGCGATACAGGTAACTGGATCCGTCGACCAGCAGGAGCACCTTGGCCGGCTCGGTTTCGCGGGGTTCCTGGGGAGTCGGCTCGGTCATGGACGGCATTGTGCCTGCCCCGCAGACCGTGCCTGACAGCAACAATGGCCCCTGCGGGACCGGTCCCGGGCCCCTGTGGATTCGTATTTTGCGGATCGCGGATTACAATTGAATCATGCGCTTGCGGCTCCTGTTCATTCTCTCGTTGCTGGCCGGCACGGCTGCGTTCGCGCAGGCCCCGCCCACGGTACCGTTGGCCCCTGATGCGGCGCCACCGTTGACCGCGCAGGAGCAGGAGAAGGCCGATCGGGCCGAAGGACGCCGCAACCAGAAGGTCGAGCTGATCCACCTGGAAGACTCGGCCAATGTGATCGACGAGGTCCGCTACGGCGGCCAGACCCAGAGCATCACCGTGCAGCCAAAAAGCAAGATGCCCGAGTACGAAGTGCAGCCCAACGACCTGAGCCGCACCCGGCCTTCCGACAACCGCGACGGCTCGAACAACGCCCCTGGCAAGAGCCTCTGGAACGTCCACAAGTTCTAGCGAATGCCGGCCTCCCCGATTGCGGCTGCCAGGCAGCCTTGCCCCGCCAGCAGCGGGCGTGTCTTCTTCCCTGAGGTTTGAATGGCGGTCTTCACCGAAGTCTCGGAGAGCGAGGCCGGCGAGCTGCTGCGCATGCTCGACCTGGGCGAGTTGCGCGAGCTGCGCGGCATTCCGGGCGGCATCGAGAACACCAATTATTTCGTCACCGGCGAGCGCGAGGGCCGCTCGCACGACTATGTGCTGACGCTGTTCGAGCGCCTGTCGTGGGAGCAATTGCCGTTCTACCTGCACCTGATGAAGCACCTGGCACAGCACGGCATTCCGGTGCCCGAGCCGCATGCGCTGCCCGGCAGTGCCACGGCGGCCAACCCCGACGGACAATTGCAGTACCGGGTCTGCGGCAAGCCGGCGACGGTCGTCGACAAGTTGCCGGGCCGCAGCGAACTGGCACCGACGCGCGCGCACTGCGCCGGCGTGGGCGAAATGCTGGCGCGCATGCACCTGGCCGGGCGCGACTACCCGCGCCACCAGCCCAATCTGCGGGGCCTGGCCTGGTGGAACGAAACCGTGCCGGTGGTCCTGCCTTACGTGAGCGAGGCGCAGGCTGCATTGCTCGTGAGCGAACTGGCTTTCCAGAACCACGTTGCGGCCAGCCCCGCTTATGCGGCTCTGCCCCGCGGCCCGATTCACGCCGACCTGTTTCGCGACAACGTGCTGTTCGAACAGGGCCGGCTCACCGGTTTTTTCGACTTCTATTTCGCGGGCGTCGACAGCTGGCTGTTCGATATCGCCGTGTGCCTGAACGACTGGTGCGTGGACCTTGCCAGCGGTGCCCATCATGCGGAGCGCGCGGACGCCTTCCTGCGGTCCTACTCCGGCGTGCGTCCGCTGGGCGCCGCCGAGCGCCGACTGCTCCCGGCGCTGCTGCGCGCCGGCGCGCTGCGCTTCTGGGTGTCGCGGCTGTGGGATCTTCACCTGCCGCGCGAGGCGGCGCTGCTGCAGGCGCACGACCCAGGCCACTTCGAGCGGGTATTGCGCGAGCGAGTCGCCTGCCCGCCGGTTTTCTAGTGCGATTGGCCCTTTGACGCGGCATGACCCCGCGCTTGCGTTAAATTGGTCACGCGTCCCCGCTGCAAGGGCGGGCTCTAATGCAGACGAAACCCCCAATCACTTTCTCAATGAAACTCAACATCGTCCCCGCCCGCACCGGCCTCCTTTGGGTCAAGCTGGGGATCCGGTCCTTCATCAAGCAGCCCCTGGCGCTGGCCGGGCTGTTCTTCCTGTACATGACGGCGGTGATTGCGGTGGCCCAGGTGCCCTACATAGGGGTGATCATCGGAGGCCTGCTGGTGCCGGCCGCCACTCTGGGCCTGATGGCCGCGACCGAGGAGGCCACCAAGGGCCGCTTCCCCATGCCCTCGGTGCTGCTCAGCGCCTTTCGGGTCGGCCGCCAGCGCGCGCGCGCGATGCTGTTGCTCGGTGCGATCTATACCGCCGGCTCGCTGCTCGCGACCCAGCTCGCCATGCTGCTCGCGGGCGATCAGCCAGCGGCCGAGGGCGAACTGGATTTCACCGGGTTGCTCGCGCTGGCGCTGCACACCCCCTTGTTCCTGATGTTCTGGCATGCGCCGGCGCTGGTGCACTGGCATGGCGTCACGCCGGTCAAGAGCCTGTTCTTCAGCATGGTCGCCTGCATGAAGAACTTCGGTGCGTTCGCGGTCTATGGCCTGGGTTGGATCGGCGTCTTCCTGACCGTGGGCGGGTTGTTCGCGCTGCTGGGCGGGTTGATCGGTGGTCAGTCGATGGCGCGGGCCATGATGATGCCGGTCGCCCTGCTCATGGCCGCGATGTTCTCCACCTCGATCTATTTCACCTTCCGCGACAGCTTCGTCGCGACGCCCGAGCCGCAATCCCCACCCGAACCCGAGGAGTCTCCATGACCCAGCACACCCTGCAAGGCCGCGACGAGAACGAAGTCCTCTGGTTCCGGCGCCGCGGCTTCCTGGCCGCGGCCGCTGCGTGGAGCGCGATGGGCGGGTTCTCCGCCGCACAGGCGCAGCAGCGCAGCAACATCATCGATCTCACCGGAGACGCGCTGCTCAACGGACAACGGCTCAATCCGCAGCAGACCATCCAGACCGGCGACTACCTGGAAACGGCGCCGGGGGCGCACCTGCTTTTCGTGATCGGCAATTCGGCGTTCCTGGTGCGCCAACGCTCCCGGCTGACGGTCGAACGCGGCAGCTCGCTCAACGCCGTGAGCGTCCTGCGCCTGATCACCGGCGCCGTGGCCAGCGCATGGGGCCGAGGCACCAGCCGGCAGGTCGTGACGCCGACCCTCACCGCCGGCATCCGTGGCACCGGGGTCTATGCCGAAGTGTTTCCCGACCAGGGCGACCGCAGCTATTTCTGCAACTGCTACGGCACGGTGGAAGTGGCAGCGGGCGGCGGCGAGCGGATGCTGTCGCAGTCGAGTTATCACCAGTCGTTCTGGGGCGAGGTGGAGCCCAAAAACGGTCGCTTTCTGACGCCGGCCAGGGCCATCAATCACACCGACGAGGAAATGGAAAACCTGGCCGGGCTGATCGGCGAACGCACCGCCTGGCAGATCGCCGGCAAAAAGGGCGATCACAACGGCAGCGGCTACATGGAGCCCGACCAGGTGCACCCGCTGCTGCGCTAGGGTAGGCCTTGCAAGGCGGAGCGCTAGGCTGCCGCGCTCAGGCCTTCCAGCCGCTGCGCGAGCGCCAGCAACTGAGGTCGAACCTCTTCGAGCAGGAACTCGCGCGACAGGCTGAAGCTGGGCCCGCCGCAATTGATCGCCATCACCGAACGTCCCCCAGGCGGATGAAACGCAATGGCAATGGCATTCACGTCCTTCTGCCATTCGCCGAACGAGGTGCAGCAGCCCAGGTCGCGGTACTCGGCCAGGGCCCGCTCGATTCCCTGGCGGATGCGCGGCCACTCGCCTTCGTCGATTTCACGGATGCGCTCCATCAGCGCGGTGCGCTGGGACTCGCTGCACAACGCCAGGTACGCGCGTCCCATCGCGGTGGTCGCCAGCGGGATGCGCGAGCCCACGTCGAGGCTCAGCGTCAGCGCCGATTCGCTGCGGCAGTTCTCGACATAGATCATGCTGAGCCGGTCGCGCATGCCCAGCGAGACCATGGCCTGCGAATGGTCGGCCAGCTCCTGCATCAACGGGCGCGCGACCTGGCGCATGTCCATCCGCGCCAGCATCGCGCTGCCCAGGGCCAGCACCGCGCTGCCCAGGCGGTAGCCGCTGTTGCCGCTGCCGTCGTCGGCGTGCTCCAGGTAACCCTGCTTGGTCAGCGTGTAGGTCAGCCGGGAAATGGTCGACTTGGGCAGCCCGCAACGACGGGCGAGCTCCTGGTTGCCCAGCATCCGGTCGCGTGAGCGGAAAGCGCTCAGCACGTCGAGTCCGCGCGCCAGCGCGGTGACGAAGTGGCGGTCGGCCTTGGCGTTGATGACGCGCTTGGCGGGAGTTCCAGCTGGGGAGTCGGACAGGGCATTCACCTTTGTTCGGCGAATTCTAGAGTCCCGCCCGCGAAGCCAGACTGAGGAAGCGCAACGTTGTGCGCTTTACGCCAGCCGCTCAGCGCGAGCGGCCGTCGAACTGCTGCACCGGAACGGACGCCAGGTCGAGTCCATCGAGGCATCGGACGTTGACCGCTGCCGTCGGCACCCCTTTCGGATCGACGGCTTCGGCATAAGGATGGATGCCGCAGACCGCGCAAAAACGGTGCTTGATCACGTGCTTGTTGAAGGTGTAGGTGCCGGCCGCGTCTTCCGGGGTCAACAAGGTGAACTTGTCCCGGGGCACGAACCACAGCAGCGAACCTTTTCGGGAACATATGGAGCAATTGCAGGCGAGCGCGCTCTTGATCTCGCCTTCGACTTCGAACGCGACCTTCCCGCAATGGCAGCTGCCCTGGTACTTCATCGGTATGCCTCCTGGTATGGACAGTCGATCCTGCCGCAACCCGGCGCCGCCGTGTGTTCCTTCAGGTAACCGGCGTCAGCTTGGCCACGCTCAGGGCCAGCCACTTGATGCCGTGCCGCGGAAAGTTGATCTGGGCCCGCGCATCGTCGCCCTGCCCCTCGATCGTCAGCACCGTGCCCTCTCCGAACTTGTTGTGGAACACCTTCATGTTCGCGTGCAGGCCGTGCGACGGCGGCTGCTTCTGCTGCGGCACCGCCGGGTTGGCGAATACGTCCTTGTTGAAGCCGCCGGCGTTGGCGCCGCGAGAAGTCGGATAGCCGGCGCCGAAGCCGAAGGCCGAGCCGCCGAAGTTCTGGTTCTTGGCGGTCAGCCACTTGAGCGCGCCCTCGGGCAGCTCGTCGAAGAAGCGGCTGCGGACGTTGTAGCGGGTCTGGCCGTGCAGCAACCGGGTCTGGGCGTGGCTCAGGTACAGGCGCTGGCGCGCCCGCGTGATCGCCACGTACATCAGCCGGCGCTCTTCCTCCAGCCCCTCGTGGTCGGACATCGAGTTCTCGTGCGGAAACAGCCCCTCTTCCAGGCCGCTGATGAAGACGCAGTCGAACTCCAGTCCCTTGGCCGAGTGCACCGTCATCAGCTGGATCGCGTCCTGGCCGGCCTGGGCCTGGTTGTCGCCGGACTCCAGCGCGGCGTGGGTCAGGAAAGCGGCCAGGGGCGACAGCGTCTCCCCGGTTTCGCTGTCGGGCGGAACGTAGTCGGGCGCGGGCTCGTTCACTTCCGGCAGGCTGGGGTCCAGGCCCTGGCTGGCGGGCGACTGGCGCAACGTGCCGGGGCCCAGTTCGTCCACCGGCAGCGCCACCGCGTCGCGTCCGAATCCTTCCTGGGTGACGAAGCTTTCGGCGGCGTTCACCAGTTCTTCCAGATTCTCGATCCGGTCGCCGCCTTCGCGCTCGCTCTTGTAATGCGCGACGAGGCCCGACTCCTGCAGCATCAGGTCGATGATCTCGCGCAGGGAGAGGTCGAGCGTCCGCTCGCGCAAACCGTCGATCTTCGCGACAAAGGCCGTCAGGTTGACGCCGGCCTTGCCGGTGGTGGCGCGCACGGCGTCGTGCAGTGAGCAACCGGCCGCGAGCGCCGCGTCCTGCAACTGCTCGATGCTGCGCGCGCCGATGCCGCGCGGCGGAAAGTTGACGATGCGCAGGAAGCTGGTGTCGTCGTGCGGGTTCTCCAGCACCCGCAGGTAGGCCAGCGCGTTCTTGATCTCGGCCCGCTCGAAAAAGCGCAGCCCGCCGTAAACCCGGTACGGCACCGCGGCGTTGAAGAGCGCCGTCTCGATCACCCGGCTCTGCGCGTTGCTGCGATAGAGCACCGCGATCTCCTTGCGCTCGAACCCGCTCACGGGTCCATCGCCGCGCACCAGATGGCGCATCTCCTCGACCATCCATTGCGCCTCGGCGAGGTCGGTGGGCGCCTCGTACACCCGCACCGGCTCGCCCGGGCCTTGGGTCGTGCGCAGGTTCTTGCC
>JAAOZX010000423.1 GCA_012274225.1 Comamonadaceae bacterium
CGCGGTGGCGATGCCGGCCGCGGCCAAATTGATGGCCGACAACCAACTCGCCCTGGGCTCCGTCGCCGGCACCGGCAGGGACGGCCGTGTCACCAAGGGCGATGTGCTCGGCGCCATGGCGCAGGGAACGCGGCCGGCCGCGGCGCCCGTCGCGGTCGCCCCGGCGACGCCCCGCGCAGCGCTGGCGCAGGTCCCGGCGCCGATGCCCATGCCCGAGTTGGGCGACCGGCCCGAACAGCGCGTGCCGATGAGCCGGCTGCGCGCCCGCGTGGCGGAGCGGCTGCTGCAATCGCAGTCGAGCGCCGCCATCCTGACCACCTTCAACGAGGTGAACATGGCGCCGGTGATCGAAATGCGCAAGCGCTTCCAGGAGAAGTTCGAGAAGGAGCACGGCGTCAAGATCGGCTTCATGAGCTTTTTCGTGAAAGCGGCGGTGCACGCGCTCAAGAAGTATCCGGTGATCAACGCGTCGGTCGACGGCAACGACATCGTCTACCACGGTTACTTCGACATCGGCATCGCCGTGGGCTCGCCGCGCGGCCTCGTGGTCCCCATCCTGCGCAATGCCGACCAGATGAGTTTTGCCGACATCGAGAAGAAGATCGCCGAGTTCGGCATCAAGGCGCGCGACGGCAAGCTGGGCATCGAGGAGATGACGGGCGGCACGTTCTCCATCTCCAACGGCGGGGTCTTCGGCTCGATGCTGTCGACCCCCATCATCAATCCGCCGCAATCCGCCATCCTGGGCGTGCACGCGACCAAGGACCGGGCCGTGGTGGAGAACGGTCAGGTGGTGGTGCGGCCGATGAACTACCTCGCCATGTCCTACGACCACCGGATCATCGACGGCCGCGAAGCCGTGCTGGGACTGGTGGCGATGAAGGAAGCGCTGGAAGATCCCGCGCGCCTGCTTTTCGATATTTAAACGGAGGATAACGCGACCCCTGGCGGGGCCGCGTCCTTGTGGCGGGCTCCGCCCGAAAGAGATCCATGAGCACACAATTCGACGTCATCGTCATCGGCGCCGGCCCCGGCGGCTATATCGCCGCCATCCGCTCAGCCCAGTTGGGCTTCACAGTGGCCTGCATCGACGAGTGGAAGAACAGCAACGGCGGCCCGGCGCCGGGCGGCACCTGCACCAACGTCGGCTGCATCCCGTCCAAGGCGCTGCTGCAATCCTCGGAGAACTTCGACCAGGCCGGCCATCACTTTGCCGACCACGGGATCAACATCAAGGGCCTGGATATCGACGTGGGCAAGATGCTGGCCCGCAAGGACCAGGTCGTCAAACAGAACAACGACGGCATCCTGTTCCTGTTCAAGAAGAACAAGGTGACGTTCTTCCATGGCCGCGCCTCGTTCGCGGCCAAGAGCGATGCGGGTTATGAGCTCAAGATCTCCGGCGCCGCCGAGGAAACAGTCGCCGGCAAGCACATCATCGTGGCCACCGGCTCCAACGCACGTGCCCTTCCGGGGGCGCCGTTCGACGAAGAGAGCATCCTGTCCAACGATGGCGCGCTGCGCATCCAGGGCGTACCGAAGCGGCTGGGCCTGATCGGCTCCGGCGTGATCGGGCTGGAGATGGGGTCCGTGTGGCGCCGCCTCGGTTCGGCAGTGACCGTGCTGGAGGCGCTGCCGACTTTCCTCGGCGCCGTCGACGAGCAGATCGCCAAGGAAGCGCACAAGGCTTTCACCAGACAAGGCCTGAAGATCGAGCTGGACGTGAAGGTCGGCGCGATCAAGAGCGGCAAGAAGGGCGTTTCCGTCGCCTGGACCAATGCCAAGGGCGAGGCCCAGACGCTGGAGGTGGACAAGCTGATCGTCTCGATCGGCCGTGTGCCCAACACCATCGGCCTGAATCCGGATGCGGTCGGCCTGAAGCTGGACGAGCGCGGCGCCATTCTCGTTGACGATGAGTGCAAGACCAACCTGCCCGACGTCTGGGCGGTGGGCGACGTGGTGCGCGGCCCGATGCTGGCGCACAAGGCCGAGGAAGAGGGCGTCGCGGTGGCCGAGCGCATCGCCGGCCAGCACGGCCATGTCAACTTCAACACCATTCCCTGGGTCATCTACACCAGCCCAGAGATCGCCTGGGTCGGCCAGACCGAGCAGCAGCTGCAGGCGGCCGGTGTGAAGTACAAGGCTGGCACCTTCCCCTTCATGGCGAATGGCCGGGCGCGGGCGATGGGCGACACCATCGGCATGGTCAAGTTCCTGGCCGACGCGGCAACCGACGAGATCCTGGGCGTGCACATTGTCGGCCCGATGGCCAGCGAATTGATTTCCGAGGCCGTGGTGGCGATGGAATTCCGCGCCTCCGCCGAGGACATCGCCCGGATCTGCCACGCGCATCCTTCGCTGTCAGAGGCGACGAAGGAAGCCGCTCTGGCCGTCGACAAGCGCACTTTGAACTTCTGAACGCGGGGCCAAGGACGCAGAGGACGCAAAGGTACGCAGAAGGCGCAAAAGTGAAAACCAGGTTCATTCGGTTTCATTTGCGTATTTTTCGCCCTTTTGCGTCTTCTGCGTCCGGCTGTTCGTCCTTCCTTCGATGAGCGTCAAAGATGTCTATGAGCGTGAGCTCGCGGAACGGGGTTACCGCAGCGACCCGGCGCAGTTGCGGGCCGTGGAAGCGCTGGATCGCTGCGCCCGCGAATGGAGCGACTTCAAGGAGCGGCGCTCCAACGCCTTCAAGAAGCTGATCAACCGGCCTGACATCCCGCGCGGCGTGTACCTGTACGGCGGCGTCGGGCGCGGCAAGAGCTTCCTGATGGACTGCTTCTATGCAGCCGTGCCGCTGATACGCAAGACCCGGCTGCATTTTCATGAGTTCATGCGCGAAGTGCATCGTGAGCTCGCCGAGCTGCAGGGCACCGTGAACCCGCTGGACGCGCTGGGCGAGCGGATCGCCAGGCGCCACCGGCTGATCTGCTTCGACGAATTCCACGTGGCTGACATCACCGACGCGCTGATCCTGCATCGCCTCTTGGCCGCCTTGTTCGAGAACGGGGTGGGGCTGGTCGCCACTTCCAACTTCCGGCCGGACGACCTCTATCCGAACGGACTGCACCGCGACCGCGTCCTGCCGGCGATCGGCCTGCTCAACGACAAGCTCGAAATCGTCGGGGTCGACAACGGCGTCGATTACCGCGGCCGAACCCTGGAGCAAGTCAGGCTCTATCTCACCCCGCTCGGCCCGGCGGCCGACGCCGAGATGAACGATGCGTTCACGCGGCTGGCGGCGACGCACGACGAGGACCCGGTGCTGCACATCGAAGCGCGGGAAATCCGCTCGCGGCGCAAGGCCGGCGGCGTGGTGTGGTTCGATTTCAGGGGTCTGTGCGGCGGCCCGCGCTCCCAGAACGATTACCTGGAGATCGCCACCCAGTTCCATACGCTGCTGCTCAGCGATGTGCCGCACATGCCGGTTCGAATGGCGTCCGAAGCGCGCCGCTTCACCTGGCTGATCGACGTGCTGTACGACCGCCGCGTCAAACTGATCATGTCGGCCCAGGTGCCCCCCGAAGCGTTGTACATGGAAGGGCCGCTGGCCCATGAATTTCCACGCACCGTGTCGCGCTTGCAGGAAATGCAGTCGGCGCAATTTCTGGCATTGGAGCACCGGATGGTCGACACTCGCCTCACATGAAAAAGCTGCTCTTGTGGATTGTCGCCGTGGGCCTGGCCCGGGTTGTACTGGCGCAGGACGCCGAGGACCCCGCCGCTGCCCGAGAGCGAATTTCGGCCGAGCGCAGCCAGGTCGAGGCCGCTTTCCGGCTCCAGGAAAAGGGCTGCTACGGCAAATTCGCGGTGAACGATTGCCTCGAGGCTGCCCGCGCGCGACGGCGGGAAGCACTGGCCGACCTCAAGCGTCAGGAGACGTCCTTGAACGACGCCGACCGCAAGCGCAAGGGCGCCGAGCGCCAGCGGTCCCTGGAGGAGAAGGCTGCGGCCGAGAACAAGGACGCGAAACCGCGGAAGCCGGCCCAGGCGCGGGCTCCGCAGCATCCCGCACCGCGGCCCAGCTTGGCGCAAAAGGAGGCTGAGCACGCCCAGGCGCAAGCCACGAATGCGGCCAATGCGCAGGAACGCAAGCGTCAGGCGCAGGAGAAGGCGCAGGAGAAGAAGGCCGAGCAAGCCCGGCGCGTCGATGAGGCGGCGCAGAACGCCGTGCGCCACCGGGAGCGGGAGGCGCAGGCTGCGGAACACAAGGCCAGCGTGAACAAACGCCTGGCGGAGCGTACGAAACCGCCGGCGCAGCCGCTGCCACCCCCCTAATCAGTCGGGGTCGGAGCCCAATTTCGACCGAGCGAGATGGTCTCCGGCCGCGTCACTGTCCTGAATTGGGATCTGACCCCGATGGATCAGGATCAGTCGGGGTCGGAGCCCAATTTCGACCGAGCGAGATGGGTCTCCGGCAGCGTCACTGTCCTGAATCGGGAGCTGACCCCGATGCATCAGGATCAGTTGGGGTCGGAGCACACTCGGCCCCAGCGGCTCAGCTGTCCAGCGGCTCGAGCTTGACCACGACCAGCGACAGGTTATCGCCGCCGCCGCGACCGCGAGAGCGGGCTTTTTCGATCAGGAATTCGGTGGCTTCGCGCGGCGAGAGCGAGGACAGGACCGACCCCAGTTCGTTGGTGCTGAAGTAGTGCCAGACCCCGTCGCTGCAGGCCATCAGCACGTCGCCGGGCCGCATTTCGTCGACGAAGTGCATGTCCGTCGGCGGGTCGTCCTCGGCGCCCAGGCATCCCATCAGGATGTTGGATTGCGGATGGACATTGGCTTCGTCCTCGGTCAGCTCACCCCGGTCGACCAGGGTCTGGACATAGGAATGGTCCATCGTGCGCTTGACCAGCTTGCCGCTGTGGAAGTGGTAGATCCGCGAATCGCCGGCATGGATCCAGTGGCAGTCGCCCGCTGGATTGATCAAGAATGCTGCGAAGGTGCTGTGCGGCTCCTGCTCGGATGAAACGGCCGTGAGCTTGATGACGATATGGGCTTCCTGCACCATCTGCTTGAGGAGGGCCGTGGCGTCGTCGTGGTCGGGCGAATAGCGCTCGAACAACTGCCTGACGGTCATCATCACCTGGTCGGAAGCCTTGCGCCCGCCGCTGCGGCCGCCCATGCCGTCCGCCACCACGGCCAGCACGCAACCCTGAAAACGCGGATGGCTGAGCAGGGCCACCTGGTCCTGCTGGTATTCGCGGTCTCCCTTGTGGATGCCGGTGGATGCGCTGAGTCGGTAACCCTTGACCATGCTGCTTTGAACGCCGGACCCTCGCACGGGTCCGGGCGCTCGATTAATGTTGCGGAAACACGTATTATTGAACGAACCTGACCGCGACAGCCGCCAACGACTGCACACATCCATTGGAATCCAACCTCCATTCCCCCGAAAGACGCCTGATCGAGTTGCGGATGGAACACGCCGATCTGGACGCGCTGATCGACCGGGTCCTGGCGGAGGCTCCGGTTGATGAACTGATGATGCGCCGCCTGAAAAAGCGCCGCCTGGCGCTGCGTGATCAGATCGCCCGGATGGAACTGGTGCTCGATCCCAAAGAACCCGCTTGATGACTGATGCGGCGGTGTGGGGGTCCGACGATCCCGTGCACGATGCGTTCGCGCCCGACGGTGTGCTGTCGCGCGCCGCCGAGCAATTCCGGCCCCGCGCGGCCCAGACCGAAATGGCGCTGGCGGTGGCCCGCACCATCCGCTCGGGCGGCGCCTTGGTGGTGGAGGCCGGCACCGGTGTCGGCAAGACCTTTTCCTACCTGGTGCCCGCGCTGCTGAGCGGCGAGCGGGTGCTGCTGTCGACCGCGACCAAGACGCTGCAGGACCAGTTGTTCGGCCGCGACCTGCCGCGGCTGGTCGAGGCGCTCGGACTGCCCCTGCGCACCGCCCTGCTCAAGGGGCGCGCCAGCTACCTTTGCCTGCACCGCATGGAACAGGCGCGGCAGGATGCGACCTTTCCCGACCGGGCGTCGGTGCGCGCGCTGGCCAAGATCGAGGAGTGGGCCCAGGTCACTCGCACCGGCGACCTGGCCGAATTGCCCGGCCTGGACGAGCGCTCGGCATTGATTCCCCTGGTGACATCGACGCGCGAGAACTGCCTGGGCAGCCAGTGCCCCAGGTTCCGCGCCTGCCACGTCAACCAGGCGCGGCGGGAGGCGCTGGCGGCCGATGTGGTGTTGATCAACCACCACCTCTTCTTCGCCGACCTGGCGGTGCGCGAATCCGGCATGGCCGAACTGCTGCCCACGGTGCGGGTGACGATCTTCGACGAGGCGCACCAGCTCAACGAGACCGGCGTGCAGTTCCTGGGCGCACAGCTCACCACCGGGCAATTGCTGGATCTCGGGCGCGACATGTTGGCGGCCGGCCTGCAACTGGCCCGCGGGCTGGTCGACTGGCAAGCGGTCGCCTCGGGATTGGAGCGGGCTGCGCGCGATTTGCGGCTGGTGGCGGGCAGGCGCGCGCCGGGTGCGCGCCTGCGCTGGGTCGGCGCGGTGCCGGAACCGCTGGACCCGGAGCAATGGAAGCGCGCGCTGGAACAGGTGGGTGACGCCTGCTCGCAGGCCGTTGCTGCCTTGTCGACCGTCAGCGAAATCGCGCCCGATTTCGTGCGGTTGTCCGAGCGGGGCGACGAACTGGCTGGACGGGTCCAGCGCTTCCGCGGGGCGTGTGCGCCCGACGCGGTGCGCTGGGTCGACGTTGGCGCGCAGTTGCGCCTGGTGGAGTCGCCGCTGGACATCGCCCAGGCGATCCAGGAAAAGCTCCTGCGCCTGGGCCAGGAGGACTCATCGTCGCGCGCCTGGATCTTCACCTCGGCCACGCTGGGCGATGACGCGCGTCTGTCCTGGTTCACCGAACCCTGCGGCCTCGGCGAAGCCGAAGTACTGCGGGTCGGCAGCCCCTTCGACTATGCCCGCCAGGCGGCAGTCTATGTTCCGCGTGAGCTGGCGCGGCCCAACGATCCGATCCACAGCGACCAGGTTGCGGCACTGGCGGCTGATGCGGCGCAGCGGCTGGGCGGGCGCACCATGGTGCTGACCACCACGCTGAGAGCGCTGCGCACCATCGGCGAAGCCATGCAGCGCCGATTCGAGGCTTCCGGCGAGGTCGAGGTCCTGGTGCAGGGCCAGTGGCCCAAGCGCCGCCTGATCGAGCGGTTCCGCGAGGGCGACTCGCAAGGCCGGCCCGGCTGCGTGCTGGTGGCCTCCGCCTCGTTCTGGGAGGGCGTCGACGTGCCCGGGGCGGCCCTGCAATTGGTGATCATCGACAAGCTGCCGTTCCCGCCGCCGGGGGACCCCCTGGTGGAAGCGCGGGCCCAGCGTCTGGAAACGCAGGGGCGCAGCGCGTTCAACGACTATTTCGTTCCGGAGGCCGCGGTGGCGCTCAAGCAAGGGGCGGGCCGGCTGATCCGGCGCGAATCCGATCAGGGCCTGCTGGTGGTCTGCGACACCCGGCTGGCGACCATGGGCTACGGCCGCAGGTTGTTGGCGGCGCTGCCGCCGATGCGCAGGCTGGGATCGAAAGCGGAGTTCGAGGCAGTGCTGGAGCGGCTGGCCGCCGCTACCACATCTTCCACCATGGATCCTGCGACGACTTGAAGCCCTTCGTCAGGTATTCGCTCTTCGGATAGTTCTTTTCCATCACGCGCATCGCGTCATCGCGCAGCTGGGTCATGCCCAGCGCATCGTAGGAACGCACCAGGATGAACAGGGCTTCTTCCTGCGCCGGCACGGCGGTGTAGTCGGTCAGCGCATTCTGGGCCCGATTGACGGCGGCGATGTACGCGCCGCGCCGGAAGTAGTAGCGCGCCACGTGCACTTCGTATTCGGCCAGTGAGTTGACGATATAGGTCATGCGCGATGTCGCGTCGGCGGCATAGCGCGAGTCGGGAAAGCGGGTGACCAGTTCCTTGAAGGCCTGGAACGACTCCTTGGCTGCCTTCTGGTCGCGCTCTGACAGATCCTGGTGCGACAGAAACGAGAACACGCCCAGGTTGTCGTTGAAATTGACGACGCCTTTCAGAAAGAGCGCGTAGTCGAGCGCCGGGCTGGCCGGATGCAGCTTCATGAACCGGTCGAGCGTGGCCAGGGCCTGGGCCTGGTCCCCGCTCTTGTACTGGGCATAAGCCTTGTCCAACTGGGCTTGCTGGGCCATGGGCGTGCCGGCCGCGCGGCCTTCCAGCTTCTCGTACAACGGGATCGCCTTGTCATACGATCCGGAAGCCATCTCGTCCTTGGCCTCCGCGTAGATCTTGTTCGGGCTCCAGTTCGCGGTTTTATCGTCGGAGGTCGAGGAACACGCCGCGACCAGCGCCGCAACGCCCAGCAACAGCAGGGCGCGGACGACCGATAATTTGGCTCGAAACATGAGTCGCGACTTTCTTGAAACAGGGCACATCAATTATATCGACCGACATTTCTGAAGCGCATCCGCCGGCCGGATTCGAAGACCTGGCCGATGCCGGTCCGGACGCGGAGCTGCGGCCGTTCGTCATTGCGGCCGCGGATCATGGGGCACGCCTGGACCGGGCGCTGGTGGCGCTGGCGCCCGAATTCTCGCGCAGTTACCTGCAGCAACTGATCCAGGCCGGGGCGGTCACGCTCAACGGTGCGACCGTGGCGCATTGCGCGCACCGGGTGAAGGCCGGCGACCAGGGCGCCATCGAGCTGCGGCCGACACCGCAGAGCCAATCGTTCCGGCCCGAGCCGATGGATCTGAAAGTGGTGTTCGAGGACGAGTATCTGCTGGTGATCGACAAACCGGCCGGCCTGGTGGTGCATCCCGCGCCCGGCAACTGGAGCGGCACTTTGCTCAACGGATTGCTGGCGCGCGATGCCGGCGCCACGCTGCTGCCCCGCGCCGGCATCGTGCACCGGCTGGACAAGGACACCTCGGGACTGATGGTGGTTGCGCGCACGCGCGCCATCATGGATGCGCTGGTGCAGCGAATCGCGGCACGCCAGGTCGCGCGTCAGTATGTCGCGCTGGCGCACCGCGCCTGGAGCGGCCCGGCGTCGCGGCAGGTTGACGCGCCGATCGGCCGCGACCCGCGCAACCGGCTGCGCATGGCGGTGGTCGAAGGCGGCAAGCCCGCGGTTACCGTGTTCGAGCGGCTGCAGGAATGCGCGCAGGGCTGCTGGGTACGTGCCACCCTGCAAACCGGTCGGACCCACCAGATCCGGGTGCACATGGCGCACATCGGCCATCCGCTGGTGGCAGACGAGTTGTACGGTGGGGCCCCCGCGGCTGGCTTGTCGCGCCAGGCGCTGCATGCCTGGCGACTGGCCTTCGAACACCCCGTGGGCGGCCGCGCGCTGGAGTTTCAGGCCGCCTTGCCGGCGGATTTGCAGCAGGCTCTGGCATCGTGGGGGCTGCGTTACAATGATCGCGAATGGCTCAAGAGCCATGCCCCATAGCCTGTGGTGGCACGCGCTGCGCAACTGAGGTTGCGCTTGGCGCAGCGAACGACAATCGCCCCTGTTTCAGCCATTGATTTGCGCGCTTGCACGGCGCCTTTTCCCGGAACGGCACGACCATGAACACGACGGATGCCAGGCGCGTCCTCGAAACCGCCCTGATTTGCTCGCAGCAGCCTTTGCCGGTGCGCGAGCTGCGCGTCCTTTTCAACGACGAGCTGGGCGCCGACACGATCAAATCGCTGCTCGGGGACCTGCAGAACGAATGGGGCCAGCGCGGCGTCGAGCTGGTCCAGGTGGCCAGCGGCTGGCGCTTCCAGAGCCGGCCGGCCATGCGCGAGTACCTGGATCGCCTGCACCCCGAGAAGCCGCCGCGGTACACCCGGGCCGTGCTCGAGACACTGGCCATCATCGCCTACCGGCAACCGGTCACCCGTGGCGACATGGAGGACATCCGGGGCGTGACGATCAACGCCCTGATCCTCAAGCAACTGGAGGACCGCGGCTGGGTCGAAGTCATCGGCCATCGGGAGACCGTCGGTCGGCCCGCCTTGTTTGCCACCACGCGCCAGTTCCTGGACGACCTCGGGCTGGAGTCGCTGGACCAGCTGCCGGTGCTGGACAGCTCCGGGCAGCAGGCTCAGCTGGTGGCTGCGCTGGGCAATATCTCCGAGCCCCAAGTCGGCCTGGCGATCGAATCACAACCGGATACCGATGGCGAAGAAGCGGCCGCAGCCGCCGCGCAGGCGGTACCTCCCGCGGATGAAGATTCCGCCGACGCGACGCGAGCCATAGAGACCTGAAGCATGAACCAACCCCTGCCTGGCACGGTGTCCACACCGATCACTGAAGACGTCGACGACAAAGACATGCCGGCCGCGCCGCAACCGGGGGGACAGGCCGAGACTGAATCGCGCGATGAGAAAGACGCCCAACCCGAGTTTGACGACGAGGACGAGTACGAGGGCGACGAGGAGGAAGACGATGAAGACCGCGCGCGCCGGGCGGCCGAACGGGCGCCGGCGGCGCCCCCCGCGGTGCCGGTGCGCTTTGCCGATGTGATCTCCGGCCAGTTCGACGAGCAGTCCGACAGCGCCGAAGCGGCGCTGGCCAAACGCGTGCTGTTGCCGCAGGCCGAGACGCCCAAATTGCACAAGGTGCTGGCCCAGGCGGGACTGGGTTCGCGGATGGAGATGGAACAGCTCATCACCGAGGGCCGCATCTCCGTCAATAGCGAGCCGGCGCATATCGGGCAGCGCATCCAGTTCGGCGACCAGATCAAGGTCAACGGCAGGCCCATCCGCTTCCGTATCGCGCCGCCCCCGGCCCGCGTCATCGCGTACCACAAGCCGGTGGGCGAAGTCGTCACGAACGACGACCCGCAGAACCGGCCCACGGTCTTTCGCAAGCTGCCGCGGCTGCAGCAGGGCAAATGGCAATCGGTCGGCCGCCTGGACCTCAACACCGAAGGGCTGCTGCTATTCACGAGCTCGGGCGAGCTGGCCAACAGGCTCATGCACCCGCGGTTCGGCCTGGAACGCGAATACGCAGTGCGGGTGCTCGGCGCGCTCAGCAACGAGGAAAAGCAGCGGCTGCTGGACGGGATCGACCTGGAGGACGGGCGCGCGCAGTTCGGCACGATCGAGGACGGCGGCGGCGAGGGCGCCAACACCTGGTATCGGGTCACCATTTCGGAGGGCCGCAACCGCGAAGTGCGCCGCCTGTTCGAAGCCCTGGGCCATGCGGTGAGCCGGCTGATCCGCATACGCTATGGCGCGATGATGCTGCCGCGCGGCTTGAAGCGAGGTGCCTGGATGGAACTGGACGAGCGCGATATCCAGGCCCTGATGCAGGCCGCGGGCGATCACGGCGCCGGCCGGCCGGCCCGCGGTGACAGAGGCGGTGCCGAAGAGCCGGGCAGCGGCCCCGGATTGCGCAACCGTCGGCGGGGCCGCAGCGGCGGCCGCGGACCAGCCAAGGATGGCCCGCCGCGCGGCAGCGGGCAGGGCGGCGCGGGGGGCAACAGCGGCGGCCAGGGCCAGCAGCGGCGCAAGGACCGTGGCGACCGCGCCGAGCGGCAGGGCGGCGGCGCTGCCCAGCCGGATCCGATGAAGACGTCGTTCGGCTACATCGGCGCCGACAGTTTCACGCGCCAGCGTGGCCAAGGGCAGGGCCAGGGCCAAGGGCAAGGGCAGCAGCGCCGCCGCGGCGGTGGCGGCGGGAATGGCGGCGGCACCGGCGGTGGTGCGGGCGGCAGCGGCGGCGGTGGGCAGCGTCGCGGCGGACGCGGGCGCTGAAGCAACTGCCTGGACAACGTTCCGGAGAGTAGCAACTGGCGGCTCGAACGCAATCGCACCGCTGACGTTGCGCCACCGACGGGCGCGACGATCCGGGTGCCAACAGGACGGCCCTCGCGGGTTAAAATTCAAAGCTTTGCCGAACTTTCGCACGCCCGTGCGGCCTAACCGAACGGGGGCGCTCACCCCACCCTTTCAAGCTCAGGAAATCCACATGGCTACCGAACGCACCCTCTCCATCATCAAGCCCGACGCCGTGGCCAAGAACGTGATCGGTCAGATCTACGCCCGCTTCGAGGCCGCCGGCCTGAAGGTCGTCGCGGCCCGGATGGCCCACCTGTCGCGCCGCGAAGCCGAGCAGTTCTACGCCGTGCACAAGGAGCGGCCGTTCTTCAAGGACCTGGTGGAGTTCATGATTTCCGGCCCGGTGATGATCCAGGCCCTCGAGGGCGACAACGCGATCCTGAAGAACCGCGATCTGATGGGCGCCACCGACCCCAAGAAGGCTGCGCCCGGCACGATCCGCGCCGACTTCGCCGCCAGCATCGACGCGAATGCAGTGCACGGCTCCGACGCGCTCGAAACGGCCAAGGTCGAAGTGGCTTTCTTCTTCCCCGGCATGAGCGTCTTTTCCCGCTAGCATGTGGCTCCCTCGCTCCACTGCGTTTCGCTGCTCCCCGACGGGGCTCGCACGCGCCTGGGGCGGCCCGGCGCGCCGTCCCACGGGTAATCGCCTTCGATGAACGCCAATCTTCTCGACTTCGATATCGAGGGGCTGGCCGCGTTCTGCGAGGGTCTGGGAGAAAAGCGCTTCCGTGCGACCCAGCTGTTCCGCTGGATCCACCAGCGCGGGATTGGCGATTTCGACCAGATGAGCGACCTGGCGAAGTCGTTTCGCGAGAAGCTCAAGGCCAACGCCCGGATCGAGGCACCGCCGGTCCTGTCCCGGCACGAGTCCGCCGACGGCACCATCAAATGGCTGTTCGACGTGGGCAACGGCAATGCGGTGGAGGCCGTGTTCATTCCCGAGGACGATAGAGGCACGTTGTGCGTCTCCTCGCAGGCCGGTTGCGCGGTGGGCTGCCGCTTCTGTTCCACCGGCCACCAGGGATTTTCGCGCAACCTCACCACCGGCGAGATCGTGGCGCAGCTCTGGTACGCCGAACATTTCCTGCGCGGACACCTCAAGAGCGGCGAGCGCGTCATCTCCAACGTGGTGATGATGGGCATGGGCGAGCCGTTGCAGAACTATTCGGCCCTGGTGCCCGCGTTGCGGGTGATGCTGGACGACCATGCCTACGGCTTGTCCAGGCGCCGCGTGACGGTGTCCACGTCGGGCATGGTGCGCATGATCGACCGGCTGGGCCGCGATTGCCCGGTAGCGCTGGCCGTGTCGCTGCACGCCGCCAACGACGAACTGCGCGACAACCTCGTGCCCCTGAACCGCAAGCACGGCCTGGCCGACCTGCTGGACGCCTGCAATCGCTATCTGGAGCACGCGCCGCGCGACTTCATCACCTTCGAGTACTGCATGCTCGAAGGCGTCAACGACCAGGCCGAGCATGCGCGCCAGCTCGTCGACCTGCTGCAGCACCACGGCGGCAGCGGCGTGTCGTGCAAGGTCAACCTCATCCCCTTCAATCCGTTCCCTCAGTCCGGACTGACGCGTTCGCCCCACAAACAGGTGCTTGCCTTCGCGAAAATGCTCAGCGATGCTGGTATCGTCACGACTGTGCGAAAAACCAGAGGGGACGACATCGACGCCGCCTGCGGCCAGCTGGCCGGCGACGTCAAGGACCGCACTCGCGTGGGCGTGCGCATCGCCCAGCAACGCACCGTGATGCTCAAACAGGTGCCGGCCCTGGCGCCCGGTGTGAAGGAGAACTGAAACCATGAACAGGTCGACCGCGCGGACGTGGGACCCCAGGCTTTGCCTCGCCTGGGTGGCCC
>JAAOZX010000424.1 GCA_012274225.1 Comamonadaceae bacterium
CAGGCCGGGGTCGTTCAGAAGTTGCTGGATGAGGGACTGGTGACCGCTCAGGCTGGAAGTCAACCTTGACGGGTCGGACACGACCGAGGTAGCAATTGGGGTCGGATCGGAATTCAAGACGGTGATGTCACCGGAGCGCGCGGTGCTGAACGAAATTCCGCTCTGACCCCGTTGCCTCGCGTTAAGAATTCCTTAAAGTGCCGGCCCGAAGCTATGGACCTGCGGCTCACCGAAAGGCTATTCCGATGAACTCCGACGTTCGCCACTTCCTCGCTCCAATGATCGGCCTCGTGGCCGTGACGCTCGTGCCCGTGGTCCTCACGGCCTTCCTGACGATCCCATTCAACCTCGGCCGGCACCCAGGTGACGCACCGCCGGAGGGCCCCGTCGCGCGCCACATGACCTGACCCGGCGGACGCATCAGCCGGCGGGTGCCCGGCGGCGGCCGAGCCCCCACTTGACCGCCTCGAACCAGAGCAGTGCCAGGACGGCAACACCAAGGCCGGCTGCGAGCATCGCCGGCGGGGGCGCCACAAACAGGAAGAGCCGGGTGACCGGCGGTATCTGCAGGATCGCGGCCAGCAGAACGACGGTGCCCGCCGCGATCCAGCCGAAGGCCGCGTTGCCCGTGCCGCCGCCACGCAGGGCGACCGGGTTCCAGAACCGGTTCACGTGGATCAACGCCAGGTTGGACAGCACCAGCGCGGTATAGGTCAGCGCGCGCGCCATGTCATCGGTCCCGCTGATCCGCCGCGCCACCGCGTAGGTGCCGAGCAGCAGCAACAGCAACCCCGTGCCCTGCCACAGGCCGCGGGTGATGGCCGCCGCGTCGAACAGGCGCGCGTCGGGGCGACGCGGCCTGGACTTCATGGCATCGGCCTCCAGCGGTTCGGCCTCGAACACGACCGAACAAGCCGGGTCGATGATCAACTGCAGGAAGAGGATGTGCACCGGCATCAGCAGCATGGGCCAGCCCAGCAGCACCGGCGCGATGGACAGGCCGACGATCGGCACGTGGACGGCCACGATGAAGACGATGGCCTTGCGCAGATTGGCGAACACCCGCCGCCCGTAGCGAACCGCGGTGACGATCGACGAGAAGTCGTCGTTGAGCAGCACCAGCGCAGCGGCCTCGCGCGCCACGTCGGTCCCGCGCGCCCCCATGGCCACGCCGATATGAGCGGCCTTGAGCGCGGGCGCATCGTTGACGCCGTCGCCGGTCATCGCGACGACCTCGCCACGCGTGCGGAACGCCTGCACCAGCCGCAGCTTCTGGTCCGGTTGTACCCGGCAGAACACGTGGGTATCGGCCAGCCGTGCCTGCAGCGCCTCATCGCTCATGGCCGAGAGCTCGACGCCCGTGACCGCGCTGGCGTCGATCGGCAGCCCCACCTGACGCGCAATCGACATGGCGGTGGCCGGATGATCGCCGGTGATCATCACGACCCGGATGCCGGCGGCGTGGCACTCGGCGATCGCCTGCGGCACGTCGGGGCGCACCGGATCTTCCAGTCCGACCAGGCCCAGGAACCCGAACGCGAAGTCGTGCTGGTTGCCGGGCAGTTCGTCGGCGCCAAACGTGGCCCGGGCGACGCCGAGCACACGCAAGCCCTCGGTCGCCATGGCCGCAACCTGCGCCGCCACCCGGGCCCGCGCCGTGGCGTCGAGGTGGCACAGATCGACGATGGCCTCGGGCGCCCCCTTGGCGGCAATCAGCCGCTCACGCCGGTCCGGCGACTGCCAGACCCGGGACATCGCGAGCATCCCGGGCGACAGCGGATAGTCTTCGACCAGGGTCCAGTCGGCGTGCAGGTGCTCGGTATCGGCCAACAGCCGCTGGCCCCCTTCCAGCATCGCCGACTCCATCGGGTCGAAAGCGCGACGGTGGCTGGCCAGCACCGCGTATTCCAGGGTTGCGTGCAACGCTTCGGGCAGCGCACCCTGCCCGGCGGCCAGTCCGTCGTAGCCGGCCGACTCGTTCCACAGTCGCCGCACGGCCATGCGGTTGGCCGTCAGCGTGCCGGTCTTGTCGACGCACAGAACGGTGGTCGCTCCCAGCAGTTCGACCGCCGGAATGCTGCGTGCCAGCACCTTCTCGCGGGCCAGCCGCCAGGCACCCAGGCCGAGGAACAGCGTCAGCACGACCGGCAGTTCCTCCGGCAGGACGGCCATGGCAAATGTCAGGCCCGCCAGCAGGCTGTGCAGCCAGTCCCCCCGCACCGCCCAGTAGGCGGCCGCCAGCAGGGCCGCCAGGACCAGGCCGACCAGCGCAATCCGCTTCACGATGCGGTCGGTTTCCCGCTGGATCGGTGTGCTCTCGGTCGCGATGCTGCGCAACGAATGGCCGATGCGGCCCAGGGCGCTGCGCTCGCCGGTGGCCGTGACGCGGGCGCGGCCCGTGCCCTGCGTCACCAGGGTTCCCGAGAACACCCGGACGGCTTCGCCGGCGCCGGGCACGGCCGGGCCTTCGGCCAGCGCAGTCGCTTGCTTGGCCACCGGGGCCGACTCGCCCGTCAACAGCGATTCGTCCACCGAAAGGTTGGAGGCCGCCACGAGGTCCATGTCGGCCGGCACCCGGTCGCCTTCGGCCAGCAGCATGATGTCGCCGCAAACCACTTCGCGGCCGGCGATGCGACGGGGTTGGCCATCCCGCACCACCAGCGCGCGCGGACTCGACAGGTCGCGCAAGGCTTCCAGCGATCGCTCGGTGCGGCGCTGCTGCACGAAGGTGATCGCCATCACCACGAAGACGAAGCCCAGCAGCATCAGGGCCTCCTGCAGGTCGCCCAGGGCCATGTAGACGACGCCGCAG
>JAAOZX010000425.1 GCA_012274225.1 Comamonadaceae bacterium
GACGTGAAGCGCAGTGCGTCCTCCGCGACTTCGAAGGTCGACTGCGTGATGCCGAGTGGCGTCGGCACCTGGTAGCTCCAGCGCCTTTGCGGCGCTTGCGTGACAGGGGCCGGTCCGGTTTGAACGAGCGTGTTCATCATGATTTGTTGTGTCGGTTCGCCGGGGGACGCGGCGCAAACTCAGCGGAAGGCACCGAGCGCCGGCGTGCGGGAGAGCGCCGCTGCCGACGCCGCGGGCCGCAGACGTGGCGCGGCGAGGACCGCCTCCTTCTGGGTCAGCGCCGGTGTTGCGAGCGGGGTCGCGACCGTGGAGCGCGTCAGCAGACCGGAGCCCGCCGCCGGCCCATCCCGAGTCTGTCGCGGCTGGCCCGTCGCTGTCGTTTGCGACAGGTTCGGCGAAGCCGGGGCCTGCGTGCGGCCGAGCGCCACCGGCGGCTTGCCGCTGTTGCCGTCATTGCCGGCGCTATTCGGCGCAGACGGCGTGCGGCATTCGAACGCATGATCGGCGTGCCAGTCGGCCCGGGTCGCGGGATCGTTCTTGTCGAAGGTGCGGCCGACGACGAGGCCCTGCGGGCCGATCTGGCCGGAGTACACCCCGACCCGGTTCTCGCGCCCCCTCCAGTAGATCGTCGCCTCGAATGCGCTGCCGCGCACCGTTCCGACCACCGGCCCTTGCACCGTGACGTGGTTCCCTGTGACGTACGACGCGGTGCCCTTGAACTCGGACCCATTCTGCTGCAGCGACAGCAGCGGATCGGTGTTGCCGCGGCTATTGGATTGCACGGCGTTCCACTGGCCGCCGACGTTCCACAGCGCGCAGTTCTCGGCCAGGGCCGGAGCGCTCGGCGCGATCACGAACGCGGCCACGGCGAGCCGCAGCGCGGGCACGCGCAATACTGAATGAAAGTGGATCATGGGATCGGTTCCTCGGGTCAATCCAGCCGCTTGGCGGCGAGCCGCCCCAGGTCTTCGTATGCCTTCAACGCTGCCGCGCGGTCGCGCTTGGGCAGCACCGGCGACATCAAGACCAGCGTGTGCTGGCCCTTGCGCAGCACCAGCAGCGATCCGTCGCCAAGGATGCCGCGCTTCGGGTCGCCGGTCTCTACGAACGCCACGGCTTCGGGCGCGATGCCGCTCAATGTTTCGTAACGCACCTTGGCTTTCGACGGCGGCATCGTCGGATCGAGGAAGGCGGTGGCCTGGCCCTTGGCCTCCTGCAGCGCGGAGTTGCTGCCATAGCTCTCCTGGACGCCGAACACGACCTGGCCGCGCGAGTCGCTCCAAGCGCACTGCGTCGAGCCGTACTCCTCCAGCCGCCGATCGCGCACACCCGCCTTGGCGCCGGGAAAGGCCTTCTGCACTTCCGCGAGCGGCACCACGGCGCACGGATCGCCATCGGGCAGCTTGTGTTTTCCCGCCTGCGCGTGGGCCAAACCGAAGACACAGGCAAGCGCGAGCGCCGCGAGTGTCGGGCAACAACGCTGGGTCTTGATACGCATGAGGGTCTCCTGATGTTCCATCGCTTCAGCGGAACGAACTCGGCGCCTGTTGAAGGCCGCCCGGCGGCAGCGGCTGCGGATTGAGCAGCACCGGGCCCACCTTGTTGCGGGCAGGGTCCAGCGACGTCGCGGCCGGCGCGGCGGACAACGTCTTCGGCGATAGCGATTGCGGGTTGAGCAGCACCGCGGCTGCCTTGCTGCGGCTCGCGTCAAGCGGCGTTGCGGTCAGCGCAGCCGGCGACGTCTTCGGCGCCAGCGGCTGCGGGGCTGACTGCGCCGCGTCGCCGTCACCCTGCTTGCCCGGCTGACCCGCGATACTGAACAACACCCACTCGCCGGGCTGGCCTGCCTGCGGCGCGCTTGTGCTCACGCGCAGGCGATACGACCCCGGTGCCGCCGTCATCCACCATTTCGAAGCGTCTTGCTTTGCGCCCCAGCCGCGATAGCCCTGCGGCGACTGCGCCACCGCTGCAGGCGTGTCAAGCGTCGCGAACTCGGTCCAGATAATGGTGTTCTTGAGCAATTGGAACTCGATCCGGTAGGCGGTGTCCTTGGCGCCCTTCGCGGGCACGACGCGCACGCTCAGCGGCGTTTGCGGCGGATACGAGCCGCCCTCGCGCGGCTGGGCGATGCTGGGCCTGAGGAAAAAGGCCGCGTCGTCCGTTATCTTGGGCCCCAGCAGTTGCTGGTTGCGCGCCGAGAGCGGCTGCCCGGCGGTCCCGGGCATTTGCGACACGTGCGGCGAAGCTGGGGCAGGCGCGTTCGTTCGGCCGAGCGCGACCGCAGGCTTGGCGCTATTGCCGTTGCCGGCGTTGTTGCCCGCGCCATTTGGCGCAGACGCGGTCAGGCAGTCGAATGCGGGACTGCCGTGAAAGTCGGCGTTCTCCGCGGGATTGTTCTTGTTGAACGTTCGCCCGACGACAAGACCCTGCGGCCCGATCTGACCCGAGTAAACGCCCACCTTGCTGTCGGCCCAATAGACGGTCGCCTCGAACTTGTTGCCGACCACTGTTCCAACAATATCTCCCCGCGTCTGGTCGTAGTAACTGTCAGCTTCGCCCGGGCGGTGCTTGTTGAGGATACCAATCTGGCCCTTGAACTGGGTGCCATCCTGCTGCAACGTCATTTCGCCCGAAGCGATATTCGATTGAACGAGCCCGTGCGTGCCTGCGACATTCCACAGCGCGCAGTCCGCCGCCAGGGCAGACGCGCCAGGCGCGATCACGAACGCGGCAACGGCAAGCCGGAGCACGTGCAGGCGGAGAACTCGGTCAATGCAGGTCATGGGACGGATTCCTTTATTGAGCATGAGTCGTTCTATCCCTCGCATCAGCGCAGCGAGCTCGGCGCCTGCTGCAGCCCGCCCGGCAGCGGTGTCGCCATCAAAGAACCGGGCGCTGTCTTCGGCGGCAGCGGTTGCGGGTTGAGCGACGCCGCACCGGACAATGACTTCGGTGCCAGCGATTGGGGGTTGAGCGTCAACGCGCCGGGCGACGTCTTCGGCGGCAGCGGTTGCGGGTTGAGCGCCGCGGCACCGGCCTTGTTCTTCAAGGCGACGGCCGGTGCGGTCCCCAGCGCGTTCACGGTGCTCTGCTGCCCTCCCAGGCGCGACGCGGCGGACTGCACCGCGGCGCCGGCTTTTCCCGGCACCGCCTTCACCTGGTCCATCGGGTCAACCTGCGTGCCGGGCTGACCGTCGATCCTGAACTCCACCCAATCGCCGGGCTGACCCATTTGCGGCGCGCTGCCGCGTGCGCGCATGCGGTAGGTCCCCGCTATCGCCGTCATTGCAGTGACGGGAACGCCCGGCTTTCCGCCCCAGCCCCGGTAGCCCTGCGGCGACTGCGCCAGCCCGGCCGGCGTCGCAACCGTGGTGACATCGCGCCAGTCGAAATTCGCCTGCACCTGGATCTCGATCCGGTAGGTGGTGTCCTTCGCATTCTTCGCGGGCACGATGCGAACGCGCAGCGGCGTTTGCGGCGGATACGTGGCGCCTTCGCGCGGCTCGACGATGGTCGGCCTGGGGGCGATGGCGATCGCGGCGGCCTTGTTGTCCTTGGTCTCCACCTTCGAGACGCGTGTTTGCAGCTTGGCGTCGCGGTCGTGCGCGGCAACCAATGCCTGCAGCTGGGCCGGCTTGCGGGGCGTCGTGACGGGCGAGCCCAACTGGCGCAACATCGCTTCGGCGTCGCCCAGGTTGCCCGTGGCATTCACGGTCTTGCCGGTGCAGTTGACGCCGATCCCGGTGAGCCATGGATCGGTCGCGCAGATCATGCGCGTCTCGTAGTTCCCGTACGGACGGCCGATGGGAGACTTCTCGTCCGTGGCCGGCGCCGGCATCGTGACCTTCTCCCAGGTCTCCTTGGTCAGCGGGTTGTAGGTCCCCTGAGAGGTCCAGTTCGCGCGAAACAGCTGAGTGCTTTCGTTGACGCGTGGAAACTCGCTGGTGTTGGTGACCTTGTCGGTGGTCTTTTGCGGCGAGTCGAGTTCGATGCAATTACCACTGCCGGTGTACCGCGATTCCGTGGGCGTGAGCTGACCGCTTATCGACGACATGTCGCACAGGACCTGCCTGACCCGGTTATCCGGACTGATGAATGGGGTCGTGTTCGCGCTCGCAGCCGGCGCGATCGTTGCGAGGGCCAGCAGCAGGCTTGCGGACACCGCGCACGGAATGCCGGCGCGTGCGGCGCATGCGGCGCGTGGCGGGAACGTGGCGTTGACGATGTTGATAAGCATGAGAATCTCCTGATGTTCCATCGCTTCAGCGCAGCGAGCTCGGCGCCTGCTGCAGGCTCCCAGGGACCTGCTGCAGGCCGCCCGGCGGCAGCGGTTGCGGGTTGAGCTGCACCGGGCCCGTCTTGTTGCGGACAACGTCCAGCGACGTCGCGGCCGACGCAGCGGACAGCGTCTTCGGCGATAGCGAATGCGGGTTGAGCAGCAGCGCGGCTGCCTTGTTGCGGGTGGGGTCCAGCGGCGTCGCGGTCAGCGCAGCGGCCGGTGTCTTCGGCGCCAGGCGCGAGGCTGCGGACTGCGCCGCGCCGCTGCCGACGTTCGGCGGCGCCTGCTTCACCTGACCCACTCCGCGCGAACCGCTTCTGGGATCGCCGCAGATCAAACCCAACTCGGAGAGTCCATCCGAGCTTTGGAAACGGCCGCGAATCCCCACGGCGACCTGCCCTGCTGGACAGAACTGCGTTCCTCCTCCGAGCTGCCAGCCTGGCACGTTGGACGTGGCGTACGCCCCTCCGATCTGCTCGCGCGACGGGTGGCTGCCGTCCACGCCGCAAAACGTTTCGAGCTTGAAGAACCGAAAATTCTTGATCTCCGAGTCCGTATTGGTCAGTGTCTTCACCCGGATGCTGAGCAGCACCCGGGCAATATCCGGACACGCTACGCGTTGGAATCCTGCCGGTCCTGGATCCTGCCCGTACCAGCGTGCTGGAACCGCCCGATCGTTCGGCCTCGGATTCGATGCGATGGCGCATTGCGGGCTGATCCCGGCAATTTCCAAACTGTCGTCGTACAGAAACAAGCCGGTCAATACCTCGCCCCGATTGCAAGGCGCTTCGAATCCGTAGGGTGGGCCCATCGGCATGCCGAATGGCGCTATTCCCTGCGCTGCGGCGCGAGCGGCGAAACCCAGCACCAGAACCAGGCCCATCGCCCCGACCCACAGCCGCATTGCTGCCGTACCGCGTGCAACCGTGCGATTCATGCGCCCTCCTTGGCGTTGACAATGAAAGAAAGCCTCCGGCGTGCGCCGGTCAATAGCTGGCCGGTCCAGAGTCCCTGGAGCGCGAGCAGACAGCAGGCCGCTGCGAACCAGTCGCCCCAGCGGTTGAATAGCGTGGCGGCCTGGCCGGCGGCGACCGATGCAACGGCCACGCCGGCGTCGAATTGCAGTTCAGTGCGCTTCACAACGCGGCCGTGGCGATCGATCACCAGCGAAGGGCCGGCGTTGGATGCGAGTACCAGGGGCACCCCGTTTTCGACTGCACGAAGCACCGATGCGGCGTTGTGCTGCAAGGCAGCGCGGCCGGGGCCGAACCACGCGTCATTGGTCAACTGCACCAGCATCGCACTGCCCCCGA
>JAAOZX010000426.1 GCA_012274225.1 Comamonadaceae bacterium
CGGACCTTCGCCAGCCAGGCGGTGATCGCGATCGAGAACGTGCGCCTGTTCAACGAAACCAAGGAGGCGCTGGAGCAGCAGACCGCGACCGCCGAGATCCTGCAGGTCATCAGCCGCTCGGGAACCGACCTTCAGCCGGTTTTCGACAGCATCGCATTCCGGGCGTCCCAGTTGTCCAGTGCCCTGTTCGCCAATGTCTTCCTGTACGACGGCGAGTTGCTCCATCTGGTCGCCAGCAGCAATTCGAAGCCGGAGTTCGTCGAGCTGCTGCGCGGTCGTTATCCGATGCGGCCTGACGGGTCGCAGATCGCCGGCCGGGTCGTTCTCAGCAAGGCGGTCGCGATCCTGACCGATGCGCTCGCCGAGCCCGCCTATCCCCATGCGCTGGCCACCGCTGGCGGTTGGCGGCGCCTGCTCGGCGTGCCGATGCTGCGCGACGACCGCGTGCTGGGAGTGATCGTGGTCGGTTGGACGCAACCGGGACCGGTCCTGAAAACCCATGAAGACCTGCTCAGGACCTTCGCCGACCAAGCCGCCATCGCCATTGAGAACGTGCGGCTGTTCAATCAGACAACGGAGTCCCTGGCGAAGGTCGAGGAGCGCACCCGCGAACTGAGCGAAGCGCTCGACTACCAGACTGCCATCGGCGGTGTGCTTCGCTGCATCAGCGAATCGCCCACCGATGTGGCCCCGGTGTTCGAGAACATCCTGGAGAGCGCGACGCGTCTGTTCGGCCAGCCGATCGGCGCGGTATTCCGCTTCGATGGCAAGACCGTGGACCTGGTGGCGACGCGCAACTGGCCTGAAGAAGCGCTGGCAGATGCAAAGCGGCATTACCCGGGGCCGCCCAGTCCCAGCATGATCAGCGGCCGCGTGCTGCTGAGCGGCACCGTGCAGGTCCAGGAAGACACGTTCCTCGATCCTGCCTACGATCAGGCGACCGCCCATGCCGGCGGCTGGCGGCGAATGATCGGCGCGCCGCTGCTGCATGAGGGAACGGCCGTCGGCGCGCTCGTTGCCGCATGGCCCGAGCCCGGCCCGACGCCGAAGCGGCAGATCGATCTGCTGCGCACGTTTGCCGACCAGGCCGTGATCGCGATCCAGAACGCGCGCCTGTTCAACGAGACCAAGGAAGCCCTCGACCAGCAGACCGCGACGGCCGAGGTGCTGCAGGTGATCAGCAGCTCCGTCGCCGACACCCAGCCGGTTTTCGACAAGATCCTCGTCAGCTGCGAGCGGCTGTTCGCCGCGACCGCACTCGGGATCTACCTGATCGGCGACGACGGCTTGCTGCGCAAGGCGGGCTTTCGCAGCGTCCGCGAGAAGCCCGAGCGCGCGCTCGCGGGGACGTTTCCGCGCCCGCTGGAGGGAACCGCCACCGCCCAGGCGATTCGCGAGCGTCGCGTCGTCCACTTCGCCGACGTCCTCGAGGCCGCCGACGCGCCGGAGCCGCTGCGCCGGATCGCCGAGGTCGCGGGAAGCTTCTCGATTGCCTTCGCGCCGATGCTCTGGGAGGGTCGCGGCGTCGGTGCCATCCAGGTCTCGCGAGACCCCCCGTCGCCCTTCAGCGACAAGGAGTTGACCCTCCTCAAGACCTTCGCCGATCAGGCGGTGATTGCGATCCAGAACGCGCGCCTGTTCAACGAAACGCGCGAGGCGCTCGAGCAGCAGAAGGCGTCGGCGGAGATCCTGAGCGTGATCAGCGGCTCGGTCGCCGATGCCAGTCCGGTGTTCGAGAAGATTCTCGAGAGCTGCAAGCACCTGTTCGGCGGCGACGAGCTCGATGTCCTGCTTGTCGACGAGCACGGGCTGCTGCAGGTGGCCGCTTACGTAGGCAAGGCGCGCGATGCGGTGGCCGCGACCTTCCCTGCGCCGGTCGGCATCACGCCGGCCGGCCGTGCGATCCAGGAGCGGCGCGTCGCGCACTATCCCGATGTGCTGAACAACCCCGACACGCCGCCGGTGCTACGCCGGATGGGCAAGATCGGCGGCTACCACTCGGTTGCTTTCGCGCCGATGCTCTGGGAGGACCGCGGGATCGGCGCGGTCGGCGTCGCGCGTTCGCGCGGCGTCTTCAGCGACAAGGAGCTGGCGCTGCTGCAGACCTTCGCCGACCAGGCGGTGATCGCGATCCAGAACGCGCGCCTGTTCAAGGCGGCGCAGGAGGCCCGGTCTGCTGCCGAGGCGGCGAACGAGGCGAAAAGCGCCTTCCTGGCAACGATGAGTCACGAGATCCGCACCCCGATGAACGCGGTGATCGGCATGAGCGGACTGCTGCTGGACACGCAGTTGAATGCCGAGCAGCGCGATTTCGCTTCGACGATCCGCGATTCGGGTGACGCGCTGCTGACCATCATCAACGACATACTGGATTTTTCAAAGATCGAAGCCGGCCGGATGGATGTGGAGGCTCATCCCTTCGATCTGCGCGAGTGCGTGGAATCGGCGCTCGACCTGGTCAGCGCCCGCGCGGCGGAGAAGCAGCTGGACATCGCCTACGTGTGCGAAGGCGAAGTCCCCGTGGCGATAGAGGGCGACGTGACACGATTGCGACAGGTGCTGTTGAACCTGTTGGCCAATGCGGTCAAGTTCACCGAAAAGGGCGAAGTGGTGCTGACGGTGCAGAACTGCGTCGTCGATTCCGGGCGGCCGCAGCTCGAGTTCTGCATTCGCGACACCGGCATCGGGCTGACGCCGGAGAGCATCGGCAAGCTGTTCCAGAGCTTCAGCCAGGCGGACTCCTCGACCACACGCAAATACGGTGGCACCGGCCTGGGACTGGCGATCAGCAAGCGGCTGACGGAATTGATGGGCGGCACCATGTGGGTGGAGAGCGAGGGTCCCGGCCATGGCTGCGCGTTTCGCTTCACGATCGCCGCCAACCCGGCGGTGCTGGCCGACGGCGCGCGGCGCACCTTCATCGGCGAGCAACCCGCGCTAGCGGGCAAGCGCTTGCTGGTGGTGGACGACAACGCCACCAATCGCAGGATCCTCTCGCTGCAGGCGGCCAGGTGGGGCCTGGCGCCGCGGGACACCGAGTCCGGCGCGCAAGCAGTGGATTGGCTGCGCGGGGGCGACCGGTTCGACGCGGCCATCCTGGACATGCACATGCCGGAGATGGACGGAGTGGCGCTGGCCCGGCGCCTGCGCAGCATCGACAAGGACATGCCGATGGTCCTGTTCAGCAGCCTCGGACAACGCGAACATCACGCGGATGCGGAAGACCTGTTCAGGGCCTACCTGGCCAAGCCGCTGCACCAAAGCCAGCTGTTCGACACGTTGATGACGCTGCTGGCGAAGGACGCCGCGCCCAGGCCGGCCGAGCCGGTCAAGCCGCAGATGGACGCGGGCATGGCCGCGCGCCACCCGCTGCGCATCCTCCTGGCCGAGGACAACGTGGTCAACCAGAAGCTGGCCATGCGC
>JAAOZX010000078.1 GCA_012274225.1 Comamonadaceae bacterium
GGCCGCGGCCTGGCCCGACTTCAGCAAGCGCAGCGCCGAGTGCGACCGCTTCCTGAAGATGGCCAAAGCCGTGGCATGAGTCGCCGGGCCGCCCCCAAGGCGACCAACGCCGTGACGCGAGCGGCCGGGGCCGAATGACCGGTCCTTCCGAGCGCATCGGCCTCGGGCGTGTGCCGCCGGCCCTCGCGCCAGTGCCCGCGCTGCTGCATCGGGTGAACGCCGTGCTGGCGGTGGCCAGCGGCATCGCGATCGGCATCGCGGCCTGCGTGCTCACCTGGGAGGCCACGGCACGCTACCTGTTCAAGATCCCCAGCGACTGGCAGGACGAGAGCGCGATCTTCCTGCTGGTGGGCGCCACCTTCCTGGCCGCCGGCTGGGTGCAGGAGGCGCGCGGCCACGTCGGCATCCAGGCGCTGGCCGCCCTGCTCTCGCCGCGGGCCGACGCCATCCGGCGCTACGTGAGCGACATCGCCACCTTCGCCTTCTGTGCGTTCTTCGCCTGGAAATCCTGGACGCTGTTGATCGAGGCGGTGCATGACGGCCAGACCAGCAACTCCGCGTTCGGCGCGCCGCTGTGGATTCCGTACGGCGCAATGGCGCTGGGCAGCACGATGCTGGCCTTGCAGGTGCTGGCGCAGGTCCTGGCGCGAGAGACTTTACAGACAGAAAAAGAATAGATGACAACCCTTCAGCTGGGGCTGATGTACGGCGGAGCAACACTGCTGTTCCTCTTTTCGGGCATGCCGATCGCATTCGGGCTGGGCGCCGTCGCGACCGTGTTCATGGTGGCTTTCATGCCGCACGCCTCGCTGGACAGCATCGCCCAGAACGTCTACGAGGAAATGGCGAGCATCACCCTGCTCACCATCCCGCTGTTCATCCTCAAGGGCGCGGCGATCGGCAAGTCGCGCGCCGGCAAGGACCTCTATTCGGCGCTGCACGTCTGGCTGCATCGCGTGCCGGGTGGCCTGGGCATCGCGGTGACCATCGCCTGCGCGCTGTTCGCCGCGATGGCGGGTTCCAGCGCCGCCACCTGCTCGGCCATCGGCAGTTCCGCGATTCCCGAGATGCGCGACCGCGGCTATTCGGACCGCTTGGCGGCCGGCCTGGTCGCCGCCGGCGGCACGCTGGGCATCCTGCTGCCGCCATCGATCACGCTGATCCTGTATGCGGTGGCTGCCGAGCAATCGCTGGGCCGCCTGTTCCTGGCCGGCATCGGTCCCGGCGTGCTGCTGGTGGTCATGTTCGCCGCCTACGGCATGTACCGCTACCGCTACGAGCACCGCCACGCGCAGGCCCACGCCGACGCCGGCGGCGCGCGCGCCCAGATCCTGCACGTCGACAACTACACCCTGCGCGAGAAGTTCGAGGCGCTGCCGCGCGTGCTGCCCTTCGTCATCCTGCTGCTGGGCGTGATGTTCGCGCTGTACGGCGGTTTCGCCACGCCGTCGGAAACCGCGGGCCTGGGCGCGGTGCTGGCGCTGGCGCTGGTCGCGGTGGTCTATGGCGCCTGGCGGGTGAGTGACCTGCGGCCGATCTTCGCCAGCACATTGTCGGAGTCGACCATGCTGATGGTCATCATCGGCATGTCGCTGCTGTACTCGTACGTGATGAGCTACCTGCACATCAGCCAGAGCTCGGCCGAGTGGATCGTTTCGCTGCACCTGTCCAAGTGGGTATTGCTGGCCGCAGTCGTGGTCCTGGTGATGGTGCTGGGCTTCTTCCTGCCGCCGGTGAGCATCATCCTGATGACGGCGCCCATCATCCTGCCGCCGCTGAAGGCGGAGGGGTTCGACCTGATCTGGTTCGGCATCATCATGTCGGTCACGATGGAGATGGGGCTGATCCATCCGCCGGTGGGCCTGAACATCTTCGTCATCAACAAGATCGCGCCCGACATCAAGCTGGGCGACATCGTCTGGGGCACCTTGCCCTTCGTGTTCCTGATGATGGCGGCCCTCGTCATCCTGTCGGTCTTCCCCGAAATCTCCACCGGCCTGCCCGACTACTTCATGGGCCCGGCAACGCGCCGGTAATCGCTCGCAACAGGGCGTGCACAGCGCCCTTATTATTCGGACGATGACCGAGGCTGACTCTCCCCCGCGCCGCAAGCGCTCTGCGCTCGAGGTGCTGCACGAGCTTCGGCAGCCGAAGGTCGCGGTGATGCTGGCGCTGGGTTTCTCCTCCGGCCTGCCGTTCCTGCTGACGGCCAACACCTTCGGCTACTGGCTGAGGGACTCCGGTACGAGCCTGATCGCCATTGGGTTCATCTCCTGGGTCGGCTTCGCGTATGCCTTCAAGGTGTACTGGTCGCCGCTGGTGGACCGCATCGACGTGCCGCTGCTGGGTCGCCTCGGCCGGCGCCGCGGCTGGATGCTGCTCTGCCAGATTCTTGTCGCCATCGGACTCCTCGGGATGGCCGCTGTCGGGACGGCCGGCGGGCTCGCCGTCATCGGCGCCTTCGCCTTGTTGACAGCCTTCGCCTCCGCCACGCAGGACATCGCGATCGACGCCTGGCGCATCGAGGCGGCGTCGGACGCGAACGAGGTGGGGCTGATGACATCGGCGGCGCAGGTCGGCTACCGCAGCGCCCTGCTGGTGACCGACGCGCTGATCATCGCCGCGGCGGCACGCGTCGGCTGGCCGCTGTCGTACGTCGGCATGGCGGTGCTGATGGCGCTCGGCATGATCGCGACCTTGTTCGCCACCGAACCGGTCCGCGCCGAGACGATCCTGCACAGGAAGCCCCCGCTATGGACGTTGCGCGGTCTCGCCGACGCGATCGTCGGCCCCTTCGTCGACTTCTTCGTCAAGCACAAGGCCGCGGGGCTCGTCATGCTGCTCATGGTGGCGCTCTATCGCCTGCCCGACTTCGTGATGGGACCGATGTACAACCCGTTCTATCACGACCTCGGCCTCTCCAAGGACACGGTGGCCTGGGTGCGCGGCTCCTTCGGGCTGGTCGCCACCTTTCTCGGAATCGCCGCGAGCGGCGTCAGCGCCGTGCGGCTCGGCTTGCTGCCGACCCTGATAGCCGGGCTGGTGCTCGAAGGCTTCGGCACAGCGGCATTCGCCTTGCTCAGCGTCCACGCTGGCACGCCGGTTTTCGCGGCGGTAATGACGCTGGACGCCTTCGCCCAGGCCTTCGCCGGAGTCGCCCTGGTGACCTACATGTCGAGCCTGACGAGCCTCGGCTACACCGCCACCCAGTACGCGATGCTGTCCTCGACGTACGCCGTGCTCGGAAAATTCACCAAGGGCTTCTCCGGGGTTGCCGTGGACGCGCTCACGCCCACCCACGGACTTCTCGGAGCGTACGCCACGGCGTTCGTGGCCACCGGCCTCACGGCAATCCCGCCCCTGCTGCTGCTGCTGCTGCTTTGGCGCATGCAGCGCCCCGGGCGCAGGGCATAGCGGCCCGCGCGCTGCCCGGCGTGCAGGCGCTGGAACCTCGCTGGCGTCGCTGACAACCATGACACGGCCGTTTACCTAACTTTACCGGCGCTACAAGCACACGATTTGCTGTTCGGCCAGCATGAAACCCGGTCGTGCCATCCTGGCAGAGAGCGATGCTCCCGCCTTGCCCCATTCACCGGAAAGCGGCACGCCTGCGCCGAAGTCACTACCATCCGCAAATGCAGCAACTGTTGATGATCGAAGACGACGCCCGCCTCGCGCAGATGGTGGGCGAATACCTGGAGCGCTCCGGCTACTCGGTGACGCATGCGATCGACGCCAAGGCGGGCCTGGCGCTGCTGCAGGACCCGCCCGCCGCGTCGGCCGACCTGGTGATACTCGATCTGATGCTGCCCGACATGGACGGCCTGGAGGTGTGCCGCCGCATCCGCGCCCTGCCCGGCGACCAGGGCCAGGTGCCGGTGCTGATGCTCACGGCCAAGGGCGACCCGATGGACCGCATCGTCGGCCTCGAGCTTGGCGCGGACGATTACCTGCCCAAGCCGTTCGAGCCGCGCGAGTTGCTGGCGCGAATCCGCGCCGTGCTGCGGCGGCGAATCGAGGGCCCTCAGCCCGCCGCCAAGTTGATGCGCTTCGGCACGCTCGAAATCGACCGCGACGCACGCACCGTCGTGGTCGGCGGCACCGCCTGTGAATTGACGTCCTACCAGTTCGACCTGCTGATCACGCTGGCCGAGCGGGCCGGACGGGTGCTCACACGCGACCAGATCATGGAGGCCGTGCGCGGCCGCGAGTTGGAAGCCTTCGACCGTTCCATCGACGTGCACATGGGCCGCATCCGCGCCGCCATCGAGGCCGACCCCAAGAACCCCAAGCGAATCCTCACCGTGCGCGGGGTGGGCTACGTATTCGCCAAGCAGCAGGACTAGAGGCACGTCGATGGTGCCGTGGCACGGCCGCTTCCGGTTTCCGCTCTACCTGCGCATCTGGTTGGCGGTGGTGGCGGCCGTGACGGTGCTGACGATCGCGTTCAGCTGGATGTGGCGCGTCAACGCCGAGCAGAACCAGATTCCCGAGCGCGAGGTGGTGATCCGCAACGAGGCCGGCGACGTCCTCGGCCAGGTCCTGGCGCGGCCAACTCGCGTGCCGGGCCAGGGCCTGGAGTTCCAGGTGGCGCTGAACGACGGCAGCAATCTGACGCTGCAATTCCCGCCGCGCCCGCGCCGTCCCGGCGAGAGCCCGCCCGGTCGCGCCTGGTTCCGCGGCTCCACCGGCCTGCTCTGGATCGTGATCATCGCGGCGCTGGCCGTGGCCATCGGCGCCTATCCGATCATCCGCCGGCTCACCCAGCGGCTGGACGACCTGCGGCTGGGCGTGGAGCGCTGGGGCGAGGGCGACTTGTCGGCGCGCATCCAGGAAGACGGCTCGGACGAGCTGGCGTTCCTGGCGCAGCGCTTCAACCACGCGGCCGAACGTGTCGAAACCCTGCTCAAGTCGCACAAATCCCTGCTGGCGAACGCCTCGCACGAGCTGCGCTCGCCGCTGGCGCGCATCCGGATGGGCGTCGAGCTGCTCGGGCCGGAGGTCTCACCCGGTTTCCAGTCGGAGATCCGCCGCAACATCGCCGAGCTGGACCTGCTCATCGACGAGATCCTGCTGGCCAGCCGGCTGGATGCGAAGGAAACCGACATCGGGACCGTGGAAGCGCTGGACCTGACCGGGCTGGCGGCCGAGGAATGCGCGCGCGCCGGTGCCGAGCTGGTGCCCGGTACCGACGGCCGGACCCTGATCGTGCACGGCGTGGCCAAGTTGTTGCGCCGCGCAATCCGCAACCTGCTGGAAAATGCGCGACGCTACAGCCACGGCCCGGTTGTGGTCGAGCTGGGCCGCGAAGGCGACTTGGCGGTGATGCGGGTGCGCGACCACGGGCCCGGCGTGCCGCCGGCGGAGCGCGAGCGCATCTTCGAGCCGTTCTATCGCCTGGCCGGCGCGAGCGAGCTGAGCGGTGGCGTGGGGCTGGGCCTGGCGCTGGTGCGCTCCATCACCCAGCGCCATCAGGGATCGGTGCAGTGCGAAGACCAGGAAGGCGGCGGCGCCTGCTTCGTCCTGCGCCTTCCTTCCGCCGCCTGATGGTTAGTGCGGGTCACGCCCGTACTTGATCGACTGCACGATGCCCCAACGCATGCGGACCGTGACCAGCAGCTCGCCCGGTGCCCGCTCGTACAACCACTCCTGGATCGCCTGGCACGGAACATAGGCCTCCGCGAACGGCGACGGGACGATCTGCAGCGTTCCGCCGTAATAGACCGGCGCGCAAAAACTGTCGACCAGCATGGGCTCGCCGCATTTGTAGATCACCGACAAACGGGTATCGCCCTCGGAAACGATGCCGCCGGCGCAGCGCAGCGATTCGGCCGACGCCAGGCAAGGCAACCCCAGCGCGACTGCCAGGCCAAGGCTCAAGAACTTCATGGTCGTTCCTCTTCGGGACGTTCTCATTTTGCGCCGCTGGGCAAAGCCCTGCCACCCGCCCCGCCATCGATGCGTGCACCGCGCGCGCCGGGGCAATCCTTAGCACAATGCAAACCCATGAACCTGACGCTCCAATCCCGTTTCACCCGCCGTTTCGGCCTCGCCACCCCGATCGCGCTGGCGCCAATGGCGTTCGCTTCCGGCGGCGCGCTCGCGGCGGCCTGCGCGCAGGCGGGCGCCCTGGGCCTGGTCGGCGGTGGCTACGGCGACCTGGACTGGACCCGCCGCGAATACAGCCTGGCGCTGGACCGCGGCGGCGACACCGGCCGCATTGGCTGCGGTTTCATCGTCTGGAAGCTCGACGAGGATGCGTCGGCGCTGGACTGGGTGCTGGAGCACCGGCCCCGCGCGGTGATGCTGTCGTTCGGCGACCCGCGCCCTTATGCGCAGCGGATTGCCGCTGCCGGCGCCGACCTGCTGTTTCAGGTGCAGCGGCTGGAGCAGGTGCCGATGGCACTGGAGGCCGGCGCATCGGTGATCGTGGCGCAAGGCGGCGAAGCCGGCGGCCACAGCATGAACGCGCTCAATAGCCGGGCCATCGTCAGTTTCGTGCCGGAGCTGGCCGACTGGCTGGCCGCGCACTCGCCCCAGACGCTCTTGCTGGCGGCCGGCGGGATCGCCGACGGCCGCACGCTGGCAGCGGCGCGCGTGCTCGGCGCCGACGGCGCCGTGGTCGGCTCGCGCCTGTGGGCCACGGCCGAGGGCCTGGCGGCTGACGGCGCCAAGCGACAGGCGTTGGCCACCAGCGGCGACGGGACGGCCCGCAGCCGGGTGTTCGACATCCTGCGCGGCAAGAACTGGCCCGCGCCGTATGACTTCCGCAGTATCCGCAACGAACTGCATCGGCGCTGGGAGGACCGCATCGACGAACTGGCCGCCGCGCCGCAAGCCGCACGCACTGATTACGAGGCAGGGATGAAGGCTGGCGATTTCAGCCGCGGTCACGCGACGGTCGGCGAAGCCGTGGGACTGATCCACGACCTGCCGCCGGCGGCCGAGCTGATCGCGCGGATGACCAAGCAGGCCGAAGGGCTTCTCGGGCCGGCGCCCGGGGCTGCCTGAAGACCGGCATCGGATCGGGTCGCCTGCCTTCGGCACCGGCGGGATCGGGCTACACGGGCACAGAGGTATTCAACAAACCCAGCACCCGCGCCGGCGTGATGTCGACCAGGCAGCGCCTGTGCCCCAGCGGACATTCGCGCTGGAAGCAGGGCGCGCAGTCCAGCGGCGGCTGGTAGGCCGGGTCCTGCTTGAGCCACACCACACGGGCGCGGGCGTTCAGCGGCGGCGTGTGCAGTGGGCTCGACGATCCGAACAACGCGACCTGCGGCACGCCGAAGGCGGCGGCCACGTGCATCAGTCCCGAGTCGTTGCTGACCATCGCCCGGGCGGCGGCAATCAGCGCGAACGCGTCGGCCAGCGAGGTCTGGCCCGCCAGGTTCAGGCACTTGCCCGGACCGGCCTGCGCCGCGATCTCCTGGCAAATCGAATCCTCCTTGGCCGAACCCAGCAACACCACCGGCGCCTCGAGACCGCGCGCCAGCTCGGCGAAATGCCCGGCTGGCCAGCGCTTGGCCGGACCGTATTCGGCACCGGGCGCGAATACGATGTAGCGGCCCGCCTGCAACCCCAACCGGATGAGCACGGGATCGATCTGTGGCGGCTTGAGCACCAGGCGCGGGCGATCCTCGTCGAGCGCGTCCCTGTCGCCGCTGAGCGCCGAGTAGAACGCCACCATCGGCGGCTTGTCCTTGGGGTTCTTCAGCCGGTGTGTCAGCAGGCCGACCCGGGCTTCGCCGAGATAGCCGACCCGCTTCGGGATGCCGGACAGGAACGGTAACAGCGCGCTCTTGAGTGAATTGGGCAACACGTACGCGGTGTCGAAGCGGCCTTCCACCTGGCGAGCGAGCGAGCGACGGGCCTTGAATTGCAGTCCGCCATGTTCGAACGGAAACTCGATCACCTCATCGACCTGCGGCATCGCGCGGTACACCGGCGCCACCCAGGGCAGCGCCCCCACCGTGACGCGCTCGCCTCGGGCGCTCAGTCGCCGCAACAGCGGCTCGGTCATCACCGCGTCGCCTATCCATTGCGGGGCGATGACCAGACTCCTGGCTGCGCCGCCCGGTTCAGGACCCGATTTCAAGAGAAATTCGAGAAACGGGGGTCGGACCCCAACTAGTGGCCGCCTTCGAAATGCTCGCCCGCCTTCAGCCGGTACACGGTGCCGCAGTACGCGCACTTGGCTTCGCCGGTGGCCGCGACGTCGAGGTAGATGCGCGGGTGGGTGTTCCACAGTTTCATGCCGGCCGCCGGACTGGGGCAGAACACACCGCCATTGGCGTTCAAGTCCTTGGCCAGCAGTTCGACGACGAAATCCTTCTTGGCAGTTGCAGCAGTCATATCAGACCTTGGTCAGCCAGTGGCTGTACTTGGGATTGCGCCCGTTGACGATGTCGAAGAAAGCGGCCTGGATCTTCTCGGTGACCGGGCCGCGCGAGCCGGCACCGATCTCCAGCCGGTCGAGTTCGCGGATGGGCGTCACTTCGGCGGCGGTGCCGGTGAAGAACGCTTCGTCGGCGATGTAGACCTCGTCGCGCGTGATGCGCTTCTGCACGATCTCGATGCCGAGGTCCTTGCAGATGCCGAACACGGTGTTGCGGGTGATGCCGTTCAGCGCGCCGGCCGACAGGTCGGGCGTGTAGATGACGCCGCCCTTGACCACGAAGATGTTTTCACCCGCACCTTCGCTGACGAAGCCCGAGCTGTCCAGCAGCAGCGCCTCGTCGTAGCCGTCGTCCAGCGCTTCCATGTTGGCCAGGATCGAGTTGGTGTAATTGCTCACCGCCTTGGCCTGCGTCATGGTGATGTTGACGTGATGCCGGGTGTAGCTCGACGTCTTGACCCGGATGCCGCGCTTCATGCCTTCCTCGCCCAGGTACGCGCCCCAGGGCCAGGCCGCGACCATCAGGTGGATCTGGTTGCCGCGCGGGCTGACACCGAGCTTTTGCGAGCCGATCCACACCAGCGGACGGATGTAGCAGCTCTCCAGCTTGTTGGCGCGCACCACGTCGCGCTGGACCTGGTTGACCTGCTCCTTGCTGAACGGAATCACCATGCGCAGGATCTTGGCGCTGTTGAACAGGCGCTCGGTATGTTCCTGCAGCCGGAAGATCGCCGTACCGTTGACGGTGTTGTAGGCCCGCACGCCCTCGAACACACCGCAGCCGTAGTGCAGGGTATGGGTCAGCACATGGATCTTGGCATCGCGCCACTCCACCATTTCGCCGTCCATCCAGATCTTGCCGTCGCGGTCGGCCATCGAGGGGGGTGCGATCATGAGGCTTGTCCTTCTAGTTCAGGGTGAAACCGGTGGATTTTAAGCTGCGCCGGTGCCGCGATCCCGGGCCGCGATCAAGGCATCGACCTTGGTGGCCGGCAGCCGCTTGCGGCCGGGCTCGACCTGCGGCAATGGCTGGGTTTCGCGCAGGGTCGCCAGACAGCGGCCGGTGAGGTCGTGGTAGGCCCGGGTGGCTTCGGCATTCCACTCGACGTCGCTGTCTGCCAGCGTGCGCTTCACCCGGGCCGGAATCCCGGCCACCATGCTGCGCGGCGCCACTTGCATGCCGACCGGCACGAAGGCGCAGGCCGCCACCACGGCCTGCTCGCCGACCTCGGCGTCGTCCATCACCACCGCTTTGATGCCGACCAGAGCGCCGCGCCGCACCGTGCAGGCATGCAGCACCGCGCCGTGGCCGATGTGGCCGTTCTCTTCGATGAGCGTGTCCCGCTTGGGATAGCCGTGGATCACGCAGCTGTCCTGCACGTTCACCCCCGTTCCCAAGACGATGCGGCCAAAGTCGCCGCGCAGAGACGCGCAGGGACCGACATAGCAATTGGGCCCGACGATGACGTCGCCGATCAGCACGGCGGTGGGATGCACGAAGGCGCTGGGGTCCACCACCGGCACCACGCCGTCGATTGAGTAACAGGGCATGCGGAGGGTCTCCTGAGGGCGGGTTGGCAGTCGGCAATTATCAAGCGCTATAGTGCACTGCAACCGGAACGCCACGGAAATGAACACCACCCAGCCCAGCTCTGCCACCCTGGCCGCCACGGCGCTGATCGACAGCGATCACCCCGCCGTGATCGAGTTCGCGCAGCGCGCGAGCGGCGCGACCGTCCGCGACCGCGCTGTCGCGCTCTATTACCTGGTGCGCGACGGCTTCCGCTATGACCCCTACCACGTGGACCTCAGCATTGCGGGCCTGCGGGCCAGCCGGGTGCTGGAATGCGGTTACGGCTGGTGCGTGCCGAAAGCCGCCCTGCTGGCGGCCGCGGCGCGCGCCATCGGCATCCCGGCGCGGGTGGGCTACGCCGACGTGCGCAATCACCTGTCGACCGAACGCCTGCGCGCCATCCTCAAGACCGACCTGTACGTCTGGCACGGCTACACCGAGATGTGGCTGGACGGCGACTGGGTCAAGTCCACACCGGCCTTCAATCTGGAACTGTGCGACCGCTTCGGCATCCGCGCCATGGACTGGGACGGCCGCAGCGATTCGCTGTACCACCCCTATGACCGCGAGGGCCGTCGCCACATGGAGTACGTGAACCAGCGCGGCACCTTCGACGACGTGCCGGTGGCGCAGATCGCCGCCGATTTCGCGGCCCTGTATCCGGGCTGGGCCAAGGACACGGCGCCGGACGCCGACTTTGCCCAAGACGCGGAGCGCGAGAGCCGCTGAGCCTAGGTTCCGGTGCTCGGCGCGGGCGCAGCCGCTGGCGACTCGGACGGCCGCACCAGCGTCCACTTGACCAGTTTGCCCTTGGTGAATTCCGCCGTGACGCTGGAGGCGCCGCCATCGGTCCAGCGAAAGATTTCCGGGTCCGCAGCCGCCGCGGACAGGCGCTCGCCCAGCGATCGGGTCATCGCCAACACGTGCAGCAGGTTGACCCCGGGCTTGAGCTTGGCGTTGAGCATCACGGCGCTGGCCACATAGCCGAGGGGAGCGTCAGCCGCGCGGCCGAGAACGCGCGTGATGCGGGTCACGTGCAGCAGGGCCCACATCACCAGGCCACCGACCACGGCAACCACACCGCCCCAGCCGTACGCGCGCCAGCCGGCCGCCACGAGGATCACACCCAGGACGGGCGTGATGATCTTCTGAAAGTTCATGGCGCTATTGTCGGCGCCGTGCGGTACCGCGCCCGATCCGGACCGCGCGCCCGAGGCAGGACTCAGGCGCGCCGGCAACTCAGTAACGGGCAGCTCGTTTTGATTCGGGTCCGCGCCGGGACCCGTATCCGAGAGGTGACTTACTGGTGCCCCGCGCCGTCGTTCGCGGCGTGACCGACGTCGTCGTTGGCGTGCCCGACTGCGTCGTCGGCGCCATGGCCGCCAAGTCCCTGGCCCGAGTTGGAGCTGGGGCCCGAATTGCCGCCGTGACCCGAATTGGCGCTGGAACTGGAATTCGAAGAAGCTCCCGAGCTGGCTGAGTTGCCAGAGCCCGAGCTGGCCGAGCTCCCAGAACCCGAGCTGGCGCTGCCCGAGCCGCCGCTCGAGCCACCGCCGCCGGAGCCGCTGCTGCCCGACCCGCTGCTACCCGAGCCGCCACCGCCACCGCCACCGCC
>JAAOZX010000427.1 GCA_012274225.1 Comamonadaceae bacterium
GCCGGGGCCCAGTAGAAATAACCAAGCCCCAGCGAGAGCGCCACCATGATGACCAGCGGCAGGAAGGACAGCGCGATGACCCGCGGATGCAGGCAGTACGCAACGGCGCGCCAGAAAGAGTCGAGAAGGAGGCTCATGCGCACAGCATAGCTTGCGCTGGAGTGGTGCGGCTAAGCCTTGCCGGTCAACCGTTTCAGCCCCAGCCACTGTTGCGACCAGAAGCCGCGCCCATAATCGCGGCCCTGCTCGACCTGATCGCGCACGCCGGTGCCCTGGTAGTTCGGCTCGAAACTCGCAGTACCGAACAGGATGTCCCACCAGGGCAGCAACACGCCGAAGTTGTGGCCGCCCAGGGCCGGACTGCGCCCATGCACAAGCACCGGCCCCGCACCGTCGTTTTCATGCCCGACGCCGATCGCGTGATGGGCCCGGTGAAAGCGGGGGCTGATCCAGAGCCGATCGCCAACAGCGCCAAACCCCAGCCGCAGGTTGGCGTGCTGCAGGCTTTCGCTCAGCTGGGTGATCGCCACGAGCGCCACGAATTGCCCCGGCGCGACACCGATCAGCTTCGCCAACAGTACCAGCAGGCTGTCGCGCAACAGGTCGTCGAGCAGGTGGTTGCGGTTGTCGCTCCACATCGTCAACTGGCGCTGCGAATGGTGCAGCGAATGCAAGCTCCACCACCAGTTCAAGCGATGTTGCGCCCGGTGAATCCAATAGCCGGCGAAATCGAAGACCACCAGGTAGATCGCGAAACTGACGATCGGCAGTTCGGTGACGCCCGGCCAGAACTGATCGAGTTGCGCGGTGCCGAATCCGGCCACCCGCAGGCTGCCGAACAGCCGGTCGAACATCGGCTGCACGGTGAAGAATAGCGCCACGCGGAACAGGCCCAGGCGGTGGATCAGCGTGTAGAGCAGGTCGGTTCGAACGGCACGGCGGTCGGTGACCGCCTCGACCGGACGCCAACGCTGCAAGGGCCCGATCACAGCGACCAGAAACAGGATCTGGACCCCGCCCACCAGCAGCCAGCCAGTCGCTGCGTAACCGTCCTCCAGCAAATGTCCCAGATGCAGCGCAAACATCACGGGCTCGAGCACCGTCTCGAACACCCACTGCTGGGCCAGCGAAAATAGGTTGTCCAACCAATCCATGTCAGTGCGCCTTGGCGACCCATTCCCGGTATGCGGGGTGCTCACGCAGCGTCCGGAAGCAAAATCCCTTTTCCTTCAACCCCACGATCAGCGGTTCCAGCACCGCCGGGGCCCAGGGATCCTGGCGTGACCAGATGCCCAGGTGCGCCAGCAGGATATCCCCACTGCGGATGTCGCGCAACGCCTTGCCGAGCAACGCCGCGTTGCTCGCCGTTTCGCTCGGCAATTCGTCGCCCAGGAAACCGGCTGGCGACCAGCCGACGTGCTCGAAACCGCAGGACTTGGCCGCGGCCAGGAGCTTGGCCGAGGTCTTCCCGCCCGGCGCCCGGAACAGCGGCAAGGGCTTCTTGCCCGTGATCTCCTGCAGGCGGCTCGATGCCTTCTCGATCTGTCCGCAATACTGAGCGACGGTCCAGGTGAATTGATGTCCCTGCCCCGGTCCGGCCGAAGGCTGGACGCGGAAGCGCTGAGGCGTGCCGTCGACATCGGCGCGCCAGTAGACATGATCCCAGGTGTGAGATGCGAATTCGTGGCCTTCCGCTGCCCTGGCTTTCCACCACGGCGCCCAGTGGCTGCCGAGGCTGCCATCGCCGGCCTTGGTGCGCTCGTTGGCGGCAAAGAAAGTCACCAGCACATGCTGCCGCGCCAACACATTGGCAATCAGCGGCGCCACTTCCATGTGGCCGGTGTCGAACGTCAGGTAGAGCGGCTTGTCGCACCCGGGCATCTCGGCCTGGGCGGGGCCCAAGCCGAGCGCGAGCAACGCGGCCAGGAGCCCCGGCCCTATGCGCGAGATCGCCTCAGCGCGGCGCGTGATCCAGCGTCCAGACGCCATGGGGGGATTTTCCGACATGGACTTGCCGCACCACCTGCCGCGTGGCGGTGTCGATGAGCGTGAGCTTCCTGGCCCAGCGCGAACTGACCAGCAACATCTTCGCCCCGGGCAGCACCTCGATGCAGTCCGGCCCGCCCGGCGCCGAAAAGGTATCAACCAGCGTCAGCGACTGCAGGTCGATCTTCCCGATGGTGTTGGCCACGCGGTTGCTAACGAAAACGTAGCGCCCGTCTCCGGCCGACCGAAACGCATGGGCCCCAGCGCCGGTCTTGATGCTCTTGGCGAGGCGCGGTACGACCGTGCTCACGTCGTACACCTCGACCGAGTCACCGCCCGTCATGCCAACCAGCAGCGACTTGCCGTCGGGCGTGCCGAAGATGTCGGCCGGCATGGGGCCGGTCTTGGCGCGCCACTTCAGCGTCTGGTTGGCCAGATCGAAGGCCCACAGTTCGTCACTGTCCTGCATGCTCACGAATGCCGTGGTACTCGAGTTGTCGATCCAGATGTGGCTGGGCGTCCGGGCAGTGGCCAGACGACGCGCGAGATGCAGCTCACGACCGTCCCAGCGGTAGATGTCCACGTGATTGAGCCGGTTGCCCGCGATGACGAACCACTTCATGTCGGGCGAGAAGCGCAGCTGATAAGGGTCCAGGATGCCGCGCACGGTCCGCTGGATCTCGGCGGTTTTCGGGTCGATGAACGTGAGCGAGTCGGCCAGCGCATTGGCGACGATGACCGACTTTTCGTCCGGCGTCATGTACAGGTGGTGCGGCTCCTTGCCGGTGGGCAGCCGCTTGATCTCCTTCCACTGCACTGGATCGATCACGCTGACGCTGGCATCGAGCGAGTTGAGGACAAAGACCGGAGACGCAGCGGCGGCGCAGCAGCAGGCGGACACGGTCAGGAAGAACGCCGGCACGGCGGCGGTACAGCTCGAGAAAAATTTCACAACGGGTACTTCAGGGCAAACGGGGGAGTGTAGGAGCAACCCGAGGCCATTCCCTTAACATCCCTTATGGACAAGCTTCAGGTCAAGGGCGTCGGTATCGAGGTTCAACGTCTGGCGGGCTCAGCCGGCCTACCGCTGGCGCCAATTATCTTTTTGCACGAGGGCCTGGGCTCGGTGGCCATGTGGCGCGAGTGGCCGGGGCAGGTCTGCAACGAGACCGGACGGGCCGGCATCGTCTACTCGCGTCGCGGCTATGGCCAGTCCGATTCCATTCCAGACGTGCGCGGCGCGGGCCGCCTGGCGCCCGACTACATGCACCGGGAAGCCCTGGAAGAACTGCCGGCCCTGCTGGCGGCCCTGGACATCACCTCGCCGGTACTGCTAGGCCATTCCGACGGCGCGACCATCGCCCTGCTCCATGCCAGCCGCTTTCCGGTCACGGCCTGCGTCGTGATGGCGCCGCATGTCATCGTGGAAGACCTGTCCGTGCAGTCCATCGCGCAGGCACGCGATGCCTATGGCTCAGGCAACCTGCGCGAACGTCTGGGGCGCTACCACGCGGATGTCGACTGCGCTTTCTGGCAATGGAACGACATCTGGCTCAGCCCGGCGTTTCGCGATTTCGACATCCGGGCGGAGTGCCGCCGCATCCAAGCGCCGGTGCTGGCCATCCAGGGCCAGGAAGACCCTTACGGGACACTGCGCCAGATCCAGGAAATCGCGCCGCGCGGTCGCTTCGAGAAATTGGTGTTACCGCAATGCGGCCATTCACCGCACCGGGACCAGCCCGACCGCACCCGCCAGCGCATCGCCCAATTCCTGGCCGCCCTGCCCTGACTCAAGCGTCGAGCGCAGTCAGGTCGCCAGTGGACAGCCATCGCCACTGACCCGGCAGCAAGTCCGGCGACAGGTTCAGCCGTCCGATCCGCGACCGGTGCAACGCCTCCACGCGGTTGCCCACTGCGGCAATCATCCGCTTGACCTGGTGGTACTTGCCCTCGGTCAGCGTCAACTGCAAGCGACCATCCGCCGTGCGCTCGCATCCGGCGGCCCGCACGGGGCGCGGGTCATCGTCCAGGACGACACCCTCCAGCAAGCGGGCAATCTGTTTCTCGTCTACTGGATGTCGTGCCGTCACCTGGTACACCTTGGGCACGTGATGTCGCGGCGAGTTCATCCGGTGAATGAACTGGCCATCGTCCGTGAGCAGCAGCAGTCCGGTGGTGTCCTGGTCCAGGCGACCCACTGCCTGCACGCCCTGAGTTGCGCCGCCCTTCTGCGGCCGTTGACGCAATGGCGCCGGCAGCAACGTGTAAATGCTCGGGTACGCGGAGGGCTTGCGCGAGCATTCGGTTGCAGCCGGCTTGTTCAGCATCAGGTAGACTTTTTCCTGGTAGGGCCACTCGACGCCGCCCACCCCAAATCTCAGGCCCTGGGTTTCGAACTCAGCCGCAGCGTCCGTGACGCCATGACCGGCCACCGTGACGTGACCTTGCTGGATCAGGCCGGCGCAAATGCGGCGCGTTCCGAAACCCTGCGAAAAGAGAATTTCCTGTATCTGCATGGCTCAAGTATCGCCAACGCCGGCAGCGGCGGTCGTGCTGACTCGGCGACAACGGCCAGTGCGCTGCGGGACGGGAACAGGACCCACTGCAGCACAGCAGTCCGGGCGAGGGCCTGCACCCCGCTCAAGGCCGACCTGCGTCCCCGGCGCTCACGTTTTGAGATCAGGCTCAGCGCGCGGAAGCGATTCCTGAGAGCTGCCGCTCCAATGGCGAGAGTTCGCTGCCAACCCGGTGCAACTGCCGATACGCCTCCTGGCGCTGCCACACGTCGCGCTCGGCGGCGATTCGGGCCCGGATCTGATTGCGCTCCAGTTGAAGTTCGGTCAGGCGATCGGTCATTGCCGCGACTTCGGCAACCGGCAGCGTGGTCTTGGGGAACGGCTCCCGCGGGTCGAAGGTCCAGGCCTGGGGCGGCACCACCGAACAGGCGGAGCAAAGGACCAGGACAGGCAGGAAGATGGCGGTGCGCATGGCGACCCTCAGGAGAGGTAAGACGCGCCGATTTTAGCCCCGGGGTCGCTACCGGGGCAGATGATTGGTGGAGCTGGCGGGAATTGAACCCGCGTCCGCAAGCCTTCTTCGCACAGTTCTACATGTGTAGCCGTCTGATTGGGTCTCGCCTCCTGGACCGCGCAGCGGCACGCAATCCAGGACGCCAGTCACCTATTGTCTCGTCCTGCGCCAAGTGACCCGACGCGGGACCAGCCCATGAAATTATCTTTGCAGCCGGGAGCCGCTAGCTTGCGCTAAAGACCCCTTGCCCAGCCCATAGGCCTGCTGTTGCAAAGCTCACCGGCAATTAAGCGGCGAGTGCGAAACGTTCGTCGTTTGCAGTTAGTTTGTTTGAATCTGTTTTACGAGCACATTCAGCTCGACATGCCCTGCCGCGCGTCCGAACCCACGTCGAAACCAGTGCAGCCCCAGGAATGCGTATTTTAGGCCTTGCCGCCCGATTGCAAGAGGGGCAGCAACTCGAGGGGGTTCTCGATGTGGGCATGCGCCCCCCAGAGGGACGCATCGGGGTTGCTGCCGAGATACCCGTACCGTGCGGCCACAGTGCCCATGCCGGCAGCCAGTCCGGCCACCACATCGCGCTCGTCGTCGCCCACATAGACGCAGCGCGCCGGCGCCAGGCCCAGCTGACGGGCCGCCTCGAGCAGCGGCGCCGGATGGGGCTTGGCATGCGGCGTGGTGTCGCCCGCCACGAGGGCCGAGGCGGTGGCGAAAAGGCTCATGCCCCGCGTCAGGGGACCCGTGAACCGCATCTCCTTGTTGGTCACCACGCCCCATCGCAGGCCGCGCGCCACCAACTGCGCGATCAGCTCGGCCACGCCGTCGAACGCGTAGGTTCGCTGGGTCATGCAGCTTTCATAGTTCAGCAAGAATTCCTCCCGAAGAAGCGGGAATCGTGGATTCTCGGGCGTGATATCGAATGCCACCGCCAACATTCCGCGGGCACCCGCGCCGGCCATCGGGCGGTATCGCTCCGGGGGGAGCGAAGGAAGGCCACGCTCGACCCGCATCTTGTCGGCCGCGGCGCCCAGGTCCGGCGCACTGTCGATCAGGGTGCCGTCCAGGTCGAACAGGA
>JAAOZX010000428.1 GCA_012274225.1 Comamonadaceae bacterium
GACGCAAAAGACGCAAAAGACGCAAAAAATACAAAGGAATTGAGGCTGTTCTTTTGCGAATTTTGCGTACCTCTGCGCCCTCTGCGTCCGGCTGTTTGGCTGTCCTCTGTAAGGCAACGGCTACGCGGGCTTGCTGGCAAAGCGGCTCAATGCCGGCGTGCCGCCCGCGCCCAGGTCCCAGTACAGCCCGGTCATCACCGACAGGCCTTCGCGCAGCATCTGCGGCGGCAGGTGTTCGTTGGGCGCGTGCTGCGAGCAACCCGGATAGGAATGCGGCACCCAGATCGTGCGCAGGCCCAGCACGTCGGTGAAGATGTCGTTGGGGAGCGACCCGCCCAGGTTGGGCAGCAGCGCCGGCTTCTTGCCGCTGGTCTTCGCGATCGAAGCCACCGCCCATTGCACCCACGCGTCGTCCGGATCGATGCGGGTGGCGTTGAACAGCGTCTCGCGCGCCGGGGCGATCTGGACCATGGGAAAGCCCTGGCGGTCCAGATGACGGCGCAGCGCGGGAATGATCTGGCGCGGGTCGATCCCGACCACGAACCGCAACTGGCAACGCGCCCAGGCGCGCGGCGGGATCGCGTTGACCGGCGTCTCCGGATTGCCGGTCTTGTACGCCAGCACTTCGAAACTGCACCAGCCGAACACGCGCTCGGCCGGACTCAGGCCGGGTTCGCCCCATTCCGGCTCGATGGTCGGCCCGTCGGCGCCACCGTCCACCTCGCAGTCGGCCAGCGCGCGGCGCACCGCTACCGGCAACTCCTTCGGCACCCATTCGGGAATGCGGATCTGCCCGGTCGGCGAAGAGATCGACGCGATCGCATGCGCCAGCTGGATGCCGGGATTGGAAATCAGGCCGCCCCAGTTGCCGGAGTGGTGGCCGCCGGCGCGCGCCTCGATGGTGAGGTCGAAATTGAAGCTTCCCCGCGAACCCAGGAACACCGTCGGCCGCTCGGCGGACAGCCGCGGGCCATCGGAGGCGATCAGCAGGTCGGCCCGCAGCATGTCGCTGTTCTCCGTGCAGAGTTCGCGCAATCCGGCCGAGCCGGTCTCCTCGCCCATCTCGATCAGGTACTTGGCGTTGAAGCCGAGCTTGCCGCGCGCGGCGATCACGGTGCGTATAGCTTCCATGTTGACGGTGTGCTGGCCCTTGTTGTCGGCGACGCCGCGGCCGTACCAGCGGCCGCCCGATTCGGTCAGCGTCCAGGGCGACAGACCCTCTTTCCATTCGCGATCGAGCCCGCGGATCACGTCGCCGTGGCCGTAGCCCAGCACCGTGGGCAACTCGGGCGACTCGATGCGCTCGGCGTAAAGGAACGGCGCCAGCGCCTTGGGATGCTGCAGGATCGCGCACTGGAAGCCCATCGCCTCGAAGGCCGGCCGCGCTTCGCCCTCCAGGTATTCGCGCAGCACCGGCGCCCTCTCCGGGTTCTGGCTCTCGGTCGGCATCGCGACGCGGCGCGCCAGCGTGCGGCGGAAATCGCCAGAATCGAAGCATTCCTCGGCAAGGTGGATCGCATCGGAACGGGTGGTCATGACGTGGCTCCTTCAGGGGTGGCGAGCGGGTACAAATGGCAGGCGACCTCGCCCGCCGCGGCGCCGGACAGTACCGGGCGCACGCTGTCGCAAACCGACATGCGCTGGGGGCAGCGCGGATGGAACGGACAGCCCGCCGGCGGATGCAGCGGATCGGGAAAGGACAGGCCCAACCCGGTTTCGGGAATGCCCTGTCCGGTGTCGGGCGTGAGTACCGAAGCCAGCAGGGCCTGGGTGTAGGGATGGCGTGGCTGGGCGAACAGCGCGGCGGTGGGCGCGAATTCGACGACCCGACCCAGGTACATCACCGCCACCTGCGTGGCGATGTGCTCGACCACCGCCAGGTTGTGGCTGATGAAGACATAAGTCAGGTTGAACTCCTGCCGCAGCTCCAGCAGCAGGTTGAGGATCTGCGCCTGCACGGAGACGTCCAGCGCCGACGTGGGCTCATCGCAAACCACGATCTCCGGGTTCATCACCAGCGCGCGCGCGATCCCGACGCGCTGGCGCTGCCCGCCGGACAACTGTCCCGGCGTGAGGTCGGCATAGCGAGCGGGCAGGCCAACGCGCTCCAGCATCGCAAGGGCCTGGCGCCGCCGCTCGGCCTTGTTGCCCATGCCGTGCACGTCGAGTGGGAAGGACACGATGGAGGCGACCGTGCGCCGCGGATTGAGCGACGAATAGGGATCCTGGAACACCGGCTGCACCCGCCGCGCGAGATCGCGCCGGTCCATGCCCGCCACATCCTGGCCGTCGATGAAGATGGTGCCGGCGCTCGGCGGCGTCAGGCCCAGCAGCATGCGCGCCAGCGTGGACTTGCCGCAGCCGGACTCGCCGACGATGCCCAGCACGCCGCCACGTTCGACGCTGACGTCGACGCCGTTGACCGCGTGCAGCAACTGGCGCGGCCTGAACATACCGGCGCCCACCGTGAAGGTCCTATGCAGTCCCTCGGCGCGGATCAGCGCTGTCATGCCACGGCCCCTTCGGGCACCAGCACGCAGCGCCACTGCTGGCCGGTGTCCGAGCGATGCACCGGAATATCCAACTCGCAGCCGGGCCGCGCGAAGGCGCAGCGGTCGCGGAACGAGCAGCCGTGCAGATCCCCGACCAGCGAGGGCACCACGCCGGGAATGGTGCCGAGCTTGCCGCCGGGCGGTGTGCGGCCGGGCACCGGGATGCATCTCATGAGACCGGCGGTGTAGGGATGGCGCGGACTGGCGAAGATGTCGGCGGCCGAACCCTCCTCCACCACTTCGCCGGCGTACATCACGGCGACCCGGTCGGCGATGCGGGCCACAACGCCGAGGTCGTGCGTGATCAGCACCATGGCGATGCCCAATTCGGCCTGCAGGTCGGCCAGCAACCGCAGGATCTGCGCCTGGATGGTGACGTCGAGGGCGGTGCTGGGTTCGTCGGCGATCAGCAACTCGGGCCCGCACATCAGCGCCATGGCGATCATCACGCGCTGGCGCAGCCCGCCGGAGAGCTGGTGCGGATACTGGGCCAGGCGCTGGCCGGCGGAGGCGATGCCGACCTTCTCCAGCAATTCCACCGCCCGCGCGGTCGCGTCGGCGAGCGACGCGTGACGGTGGTGACGGTAATGTTCGATCAACTGCTCGCCGATGGTGTAGGCCGGGTTCAGCGCCGTCATCGGCTCCTGGAAGATCATCGCCATCCGGTCGCCGCGCAGGTCGTTGATCCGTTTGCGGGTGGCGCTACCCAGGTCCTCGCCCAGGAAGCTCAGCTTGCGCGCGCGTCGCGTGGCCTTGCGCGGCAGCAGGTCCATGATCGCCAGCGAAGTGATCGACTTGCCGCAACCCGACTCGCCGACCAGGCACAGCGTCTCACCCCGGGCCACGCGGAAACTGACGTCTCGCACCGGATGCAGCACGCCCGCCGGGGTCTGGATGTCGACATCCAGACCCACGACTTCGAGCACCGCGTCGCCGGCCATTTCAGCTTCTCTCATCGGGCATGAAGACCTGGTGCAGGCCGTCACCGGCCAGGTTGATCGCGAAGATCAGCAGCGCCAGCGCCGTGCCTGGAATGGCGATGAGCCAGAACGAGAAGAACATGTAGGCCTTGGCCTCGGAAATCATCAGGCCCCACGAGGGCAGCGGCGGCTGCACGCCCAGCCCCAGGAACGACAGCGAGGCCTCCAGCAGGATCGCGCTGGCCGCTTCCAGCGTGGCGATCACGATCAGGTGCGGCAGCACGTTGGGCAGCACCTCGGTCAGCACGATGCGCGTGGTCGACGCGCCGGCGGCCTGGGCCGCCGCGACGTACTCCAGCGACCGGACCTGCTGCGTGGCGCTGCGCATGACGACGGCGAAGCGATCCCATTTCAGCAGCCCCAGCACCGCGATCACCACCCAGAGCGACCCGCCGACCAGCGCGACGGTGGCCAGCGCCACCAGGATCACCGGCATCGACAGCCGCGTTGTCACCAGGAATGACACCGCCATGTCGGTCTTGCCGCCGAAGTAACCGGCCAGCATGCCCATGGTCGTGCCGATCAGCCCGGAGATCACCGCGACGCTCGCGCCGATCAGCAGGGAGATGCGGCCGCCGTAGATCAGCCGCGACAGGTAGTCACGACCCAGTGGGTCGGTGCCCAGCGGATGCAGCCACCCGCCCTGGTCGTACCAGAACGGCGGCACGGTGCGGTTACCCAGGTCCTGCACGTAGGGGTCGAAGGGTGCGAACAAGGGAGCGAACACCGCCAGGACCATGATCACGAGCAGGATCACCCCGCCGATGACCAGCGCCTTGTTCTTCAGCAATTGGCGCAGCGCCGACGGCGGCACCGGCGCATCGCTGGCCGCCGTGGCGGCGATGGTGACGGGAAATTGCGCGGACATGCTATTCCTAAGCGACCCGGATGCGCGGATCGAGCCAGGCATTGGCGATGTCCGACGCCAGTGTGAGCAGGATGTAAATCACCGACAGCAGCAGGACTATCACCTGCATCACCGGGAAGTCCTTGTAGGTGATGCTCTGGTAGGCCAGGTAGCCCAGGCCGTCGAGCGCGAAGATGGTTTCGATCACCACCGAGCCGCCCAGCAGGAAGCCCAGTTGCACGGCGGCCAGCGCCACCACCGGCACGATGGCGTTGCGCAACGCATGCTTGAATATCACGGTGGACGGCGGCAATCCCTTGGCGCGCGCGGTGCGGATGTAGTCGGCGCCCAGCACCTCGATCATGCCGGCGCGGATCAGCCGCATGAAGGCCGGCGCCGCGTAGTAACCCAGCGCCAGCGCCGGCATCACCAGGTGCTGCCAGGTGCCGCTGCCCGACACCGGCAGCAGATGCCAGGAAATCGAGAACAGCATGATCAGCAGCAGCGCGAAAAAGAAGTTCGGCAGCGCTTGGCCCAGCACCGCAACGGCCAGGCAAAGGCGGTCGATCCAGCTGTTCTTGTAGATAGCCGCCAGCACGCCCAGCGGCACCGAGATCAGCAGCGCGACGGCGAGCGCGGCAACGCCCAGCATCAGCGTGGTCTGCAATTTGTCGAAGACCAGCGGGGCCACTTCGGTCTTGAAGTACACCGAGGTGCCGAGGTCGCCGCGCAGCAGATGGACGAGCCAGTCGGCGTACTGCACCACGATCGGGCGGTCGAAGCCGTACTGGTGCCGGATCGCCTCGATGTCGACGGCGCGCGCGCCCTCGCCGGCCAGCGCCAGCGCCGGGTCGCCCGACAGGAACACCAGCATGTAGGCGAGGAACGAGACGGTGAGTGCGACCAGCACCGCAACACCGAGGCGCTTGCCGATGAATGACAGCATGGCAGCTCAGCCCGCTATGGTCGGGGCCGGATACGAGGCGCAGACGCGGGTCACTTCCAGCTCATCTCCCAGAAGCGGGGGAGCTCGTCGGAATAGGCACGGAAGTTCAATTCCTTGGTCGCCACGTAGTACACGGGCAGCGACCACAGCGGCACCGCATAGGCCTGGTCGGCGATGATGTTCAGCGCTTTCTTGTAGTACTCCTTGCGCGCTTTTTCGTCGACGGTGTGGTCGCCCTTGTCCAGCAGTTCCTTGACCTGCAGATTGCGCGACGTGTCGTCGGCGCCGCCGCCGTAGTACACGGGCGTCGAGGCGGAAACGTCGTTCACCAGGTTGGAACCCCAGGTCCAGTGCACCAGCCCCGTCTTGTGGGCGCGCTCCTGGTCCCGCATTGCCGCGTACTGCATGAAGTTGAGCTTGGCGTTGATGCCGACCGCACGCAGGTAGTTGATGATGGCCTCGGTCTGCTCGCGCTCGCGGTAGGCGTGGATGTCGACGTCGAAGCCGTTCGGGTAACCGGCCTCGGCCAGCAGCTTCTTCGCCAGCGCGGGATCGTACTTGTAGACGGGCGCGCCCTCGTGCGTGCAGCCCACCTGCGATGGCGTGCAGATGGTGTACAGGACCTCCGCGCCGCCGCCCACGATGTTCTTCACGATCGCGTCGCGGTCGATCGCATGCGAGATGGCCTTGCGCACGCGGGGGTCTTTCAGCGGCGCCGGGCCGCCGTCGAGCGTGTTCATCTGCAGGAACACGATGCGCATCGTGTTGCCGCTCACCACCTGCAGGTTGGGGACCGTCTGCATCTTCTCGGCCTGGTCCTTCGGCACGTTCATGATCAGGTCCTCGCCGCCGGATAGCACCTCGGCCATCCGCGTCTGGCCGTCGGGGATGATGCGGATGTGCACCTTGCCGATCTTCGGCTGGGCGCGCGGCGAGTCCTTGAAGTAGCCGGCGAACTTCTCCAGGGTGATCGACTTGCCGGGGACGTACTCCACCACCTTGTACGGGCCCGAGCCGACCGGCTTCGCGTTCATGCCCTTGGGCCCGACTTCCTTGTAGTACTTCGCCGGATAGATCGGCAGCGTCGTGGCGAGGTAGTCCCTGGCCGCGGGAAACGGCTCCTTGCTGATCACGCGCACCTTGTACTTGTCGACCTTCTCGACCTTCTGGATCCAGCGCACGTTCTCCTGCGTCACCGCCTTGTTGGCCGGATCGGACACGTAGTTCAGCGTGTAGACGACCGAGTCGGCGTCGAAGTCCTCGCCGTTGTGGAACTTGACACCCTCGCGCAGTTCGAATTCGAGCGTGCGGTCGTCGACCTGCTTCCAGCTCTTGGCCAGCTGCCCCTTGTATTCGTGCGTGACCGGGTCCCGATACAGCAGCGTGTCCCACACGGTCTGCCCGAGGATCACGCCGATGCGCACGTTGTTGTAGTACACATCGATGCTTTCGGGCGCCTGGTCGTAGGCCATGGCCAGCGTGTCGGCCTTCTTGTTGGCTAACGCGGGCGCGCTGAACAGCAGGCCGAGCGAGAGCACGGCCGCGGCCAGCGCCGTCGAGGTTGTGAGACACTGCCGTGTCATGGACGGCCGTTGAGCGATGGTTGTCATGGAGCTTCTTCACAGTCAAAAGTTATCGCCCGATGGCGGGGCGCACGCACCCCGGTACGATACCGAAAATTCTCTCCGTCACCGTGCATGATTTCCCCTAGGGCAGGTGCACAAGGATCTCTCGATGCCAGGCAATTCCATGATGCAGCACGCAATAGCGTTCGCGAACGAGCACGAGTCGACCTGGGACCGTGAGGTCACCGCGAACTGGGGTGTGCACCGTGACGACCCGCCGCCCTGGAACCGCCTGCTGGGGCCGGTGCATTCGCGCGGCCCGGTGTCCGGCACCATCGTCAAGGACGGCAAGACCCTCGCGTCCTGGGGCGAGCCGAAGCGCGCCGACCTGACCTTCAGCGTGGCCAAGACCTACCTGGCACTGCTCGCCGGTGTCGCGCACGATCGTGGCTTGCTGCCCGATGTCGATGCGCCCATCGGCGCGCGCCTGCGCGGCATCGGCTTCGACGAGGGCCGCAACGCGCGCGTGACCTGGGCCCAGATGCTGCAGCAAACCAGCGAGTGGAGCGGCGAAGTGTTCGGCGTCACGGACCAGGCCGATCACTACCGCGCCGTGACTTTCGGCAAGCCGCCCGGCGGCAAGAAAGGCGATCCGCGCCCGCTGCAGGAGCCCGGCAGCTACTGGGAATACAACGACGTGCGCATCAACCAGTTGTCGCTGGCCTTGCTGCATTTGTTCCAGCGGCCGCTGCCCGAGGTGTTCCGCGAAGCGATTACGCGCCCGGTGGGCGCGAGCGAGAACTGGAACTGGGTCGGCTACGACAACGCGTGGGTGGAGATCGCCGGACAGCGCGTGCAGTCGGTCCCCGGCGGAACGCATTGGGGCGGCGGCATGTCGATCAGCAGCGAGGACCAGGCGCTGATCGGCCGAATGATGCTGGACGAGGGCATGGCCAACGGCAAGCAGGTGCTGTCAGCCGACTGGATACGGCGCATGCGCACGCCTTGCGCCATTGCACCCTACTATGGTTACCTGGTCTGGCTGAACCACGAGCGCAAGGTGTTTCCCAGCGTGCCGGCCACCAGCTATTTCGCGATGGGCGCCGGCAGCTCGTTCACCTTCATCGAGCCGGAGCGCCGGCTGGTGGTGGTAGTGCGCTGGCTGAATTCGGCACACGCGAACGAGTTCTTCGGCAAGGTGCTGCAGGCGGTCGACGCCGCCTGAGGTGATGGAAGCAGAACGCGCCAGAGGCGGCGTGCGGCTCAGGCGTAGGACGGCTGGCTGCCGCTGCTGCGGCGCAGGCTGAGCTTGACGATCAGCGTCAAGGCCACGGCGATCCAGACGCAGAAGACCGCGAAAGACCAGTTGGCCAGCGAGCCGCCGAGGAAGGTCCAATCGACCTTGGCACAGTCGCCGCTGCCCTTGAAGATCATCGGGATCACGCGCTGTAGCGGGAAGGTCTCGATCATCCCGTAGAAATCCCGGCCGCAGGACGCCACTTCGGGCGGATACCACTGCAACCAGCTCTGGCGCGCGGCGGTGAAAGCGCCGAAACCAGCGGCCAGCAGCACCAGCGAACTGCCGCCCAGCAGGACGCCGCGGTTGCGTGACAGGGCCGTGAGCCCGGCAAAGAGGCCCACCAGCAGCATGGCGTAACGCTGGACGATGCACATCGGGCAGGGCTCCAGCCCCACCACATGCTGCAGATAGAGGCCAAAGGCCAGCCCGGCCACGCAGCCGGCGCAGACCAGGGCGAGTACGCGACGCGGCGCTGTTTCGAACCAGTTGATCAAGATTCTTTCCTTCCGAAAGCGGCGCCTTCAGGCGGCTCCTTCCACAAACACACGGGCCCGGCGCGGCGTCACCACCAGCGTCTCCCCCTCACGGAACCCCATCTCCCGGTATTGTTGCGCGGGAATCTGCGCCTCGATGATGGAATCGGGATTGTGCCCGGCCGGTTGGTTGCCGTCGGCGGCAATAAGTTCCAGCCGGGCAATGGGGCCGACCACAATGGCCCGGCTCAACCGGGCCACGATGCCCCGCGAGCGCCCGGCCGCGTCGCCGCTGCCCGGCAGGTAGCGGCGCACTTCCATGTCGTGCGGCCGCACATAGGCGGAGGCCTTGGCGTTCTGGGCGTCGGCATGCTCGGGGGCGTGCAGCTGCATACCCTCCAGGTGCACCTCGCCCTCGTGGGCGCGGCCATGGAACAGGTTGACGTCGCCCAGGAAGCCGTAGACGAAGGGGCTGGCCGGATGATCCCAGACTTCCTGGGGCGAGCCCACCTGCTCCACCTTGCCGCCATTCATCAGCACCACCCGATCGGCGACCTCCAGGGCCTCTTCCTGGTCGTGCGTGACGAAGATGCTGGTCACATTCAGGTCGTCGTGCAGGCGGCGCAGCCAGCGGCGCAATTCCTTGCGCACCTTGGCGTCCAGTGCGCCGAAGGGCTCGTCCAGCAGCAACACCTTGGGCTCGACCGCCAGCGCCCGAGCCAGGGCGATGCGCTGGCGCTGCCCTCCCGACAGCTGGGACGGAAAGCGGTCGGCCAGCCAGTCCAGCTGCACCAGGCCCAGCAGGTCGTGGACCTTGCGCCTGATCTGCTCTTCGCGGGGACGCAGGCCGCGCGGCTTGACCCGCAGGCCGAATGCCACGTTCTCGAACACCGTCATGTGGCGAAACAGCGCGTAGTGCTGGAAGACGAAGCCGACCTGGCGCTCGCGAACGTGCACGGCCGTGGTGTCCTCGCCGGCGAACAGGATGCTGCCGGCATCGGCCGTCTCCAGTCCGGCGATGATGCGCAACAACGTGGTCTTGCCGCAACCCGAGGGCCCGAGCAAGGCCATCAATTCGCCCGAGTGAATGTCCAGCGACACATCTCGCAATGCGTGGAAATCGCCGAATTGCTTGCTGACGTTGCGGATTTCAATGCTCATGTGGCTTCCTTCCATTTCGGCGTCATCGCGGTCGGTCGTTCCGGTGCGATTGCGGCCGCCGCGTTCATTTCGCGCTCATGCCGCCACTCGACCACCGACTTGATCGCCAGCGTCACCAGCGCCAACAGCGCCAGCAGCGACGCCACGGCGAAGGCCGCCACCGACTGGTATTCGTTGTAGAGGATCTCCACGTGCAGCGGCATGGTGTTGGTCTGGCCGCGGATGTGGCCCGACACCACGGAAACCGCGCCGAACTCGCCCATGGCCCGCGCATTGCAGAGGATCACGCCGTAGATCAGCCCCCACTTGATGTTGGGCAGCGTGACGTACCAGAAGGTCTGCCAGCCATTCGCGCCGAGCACGATGGCGGCCTGCTCCTCCTCATTGCCCTGCGACTGCATCAGCGGGATCAGCTCGCGCGCGATGAACGGGAAAGTGACGAAGATGGTTGCCAGCACGATGCCGGGCACGGCGAAAACGATCTTGATGTTGTGCGCCTCGAGCCAGGGGCCAAACCAGCCCTGCGCGCCGAACATCAGCACGTAGACCAGGCCGGCCACCACCGGCGACACCGAGAACGGCAGGTCGATCAGCGTTGTGAGGAATGCCTTGCCCCGAAATTCGTACTTGGCGATGCACCAGGCCGCCGCCACGCCGAACACAAGGTTCAAGGGCACGGCGATGGCGGCCGTCAGCAAGGTGAGCCGGATTGCCGAGCCGGCGTCGGGCTCCTTCAGGGCATCGAGGTAGGCGTCGAAGCCCTTGCGCAGCGCCTCGGTGAAC
>JAAOZX010000429.1 GCA_012274225.1 Comamonadaceae bacterium
CAAAGACCAGCTTCTCTGGGCCGATATTCGGGTCCCGCAATGCCTTCCAGTAGAGATCGGTCCAGTAGTAGCCGGTCTCCAGGTACACGTTGTCGTTGGCGGCCGCCACCAGAAAACATTCCTCCACCATGCGATCGCTCCACCAGCCCTGCATGCCGCCGTGATCCAGCAGGATGGGCACGTCGGGGTACTCCACCGCCAGGTCGGTGATCCAGAGCGGGTGCAGCGTTTCGGGCCAGTAGTGGTGGGTCAGTGGATAACCGATGACGACGCCGGTATGCACCCGGGCCACCACCTTGTACTTGCGCGCCAGGTCGAAGAAGGGCCGCATCTGGTCGAGCCGCTGCTCCATGCTGATCGACTTCCGGCTCGACGAGTTGCCCGGCGTGCCCTCGCCGATGCCCACAAACTTGCCGGTGGCGAGCAGTTCGTCGATTTCCTTCACGGCCGCCTCGACCGTCCAGGGTTCCTCGCCGCTCATGGCCTTGCGCTGGGTCTTCATCGCCGTGCAGCAGGCAACGAACTTGTCCGGGTATTTCTCGACGAGGTCCATATTGATCTCGTTGCTCATGCCGAATGCCGGCAAGAGCACGCACTTGTCGACCCGGTAGCAGTCCATGTCGAACAGCAGCCGCTCCGAATTGTCGAAGGACTGGATCATGCGCATCGCCTGCGCCAGGTCGTTGTAGCGGCCGCCCTCCGACTTCGGGTTCATCTTCGACAGCTGCGCACCCGCCGCATAGCGCTGGGCGTGGACGTGGGTGTCAATGACCAGGCGACCGGCTTTCATGGGGCATCCTTCATTCGGATTCAGGTTGACTTTATCAACTTAATAGACGGTGTTTTACACCGATTCGGCCGCACCGGTCCGCTGGTTTACACCTAGTGGGCGACGCAGCGCGCGCTGCGGCACGGCAGCACCGGCCATGGCGGGCAAGGACGCGGCGCGGGGCGACGATCCGCTACCATGACCGCAGGCCCGGCAGCCCGCCAGGTGGATCGAGAGGCGCAATGACGACGCAGCGGATGCCCGCAAGAAAGCTGAACCCGGTCAGTCCGCAGGTGATGAAGCTGGCCACGCTGCTGCGTCGATCGGCCGCCAGTTCCTACAAGCGCGCGTTCGGCTTTGCCAACGGAGAGTGGCGGCTGGTGGGCCTGCTGGGCGAGAACGGACCGATGCTGCAGAACGCCTTGGTCGAGGCACTCGGCCAGGACAAGGGGCAGACCAGCCGGGGTGTCGCCCGCCTGGGCGAAGGCAACCTGATCGTCAGAGCGCGCACGCCGGGCGGCGTGCTGATCCAGCTCAGTCCGCGCGGCCAGGTGATCTTTCGTTCCATGCGCGAACTGATTCGTGAGCGCAACGCCCGCCTGCTCGAAGGCCTGGATGCCGCAGAACGAAGCACGCTGCTTCGCGCCCTGAGGCGGATGACCGAGAACGCGCAAGCACTGCTCGACTCGGAGCCAGCTGGTTCCGGAGATGAATCCGGCGACTGAAGCTCGGCGCGGCGACGACGCCAGTTCGAGGTGGTTTTTCGGTCAGCGCAGCGGCAATTCGCGTCACATCCCAGAGGACACTGCGAGGGCATTGCAGGGTCAACAAACCAAGATTCAAGGCACGTCTTCCGCGACGATTATCGCCACCGACCGCGTCGATCTCGGCGTCGTGTCCGTGTGCACGCATCATCCAACGATAAGCGATCGGTGCTCGCCATGAGCATGCGGTGCTCGTACGACTTGACCTCAAAGCTGACTTGAGACCTTGCGCCGCTGGACGGCAGCTTCCAGGCGAGTACTTCAATCGCAGGATCGCCCGCATTGAGTCGATAGCGCTTGGTGGTTTGTGCTCAGCGGCTGCCGGCCACATGGAATCCGTCGCGACGGGCCGGTTTGGAGTAGCGAAAACGTGGCTCGTCACGGACGGAAACCAGTTCTGAAATGGCCGTCCCCCCCGCAGTCTCATTCACCTTGCGCGGGACGCGCGCGAGGCGCTCATCGCACGTGAAGAAGAATAGATCGCGGTTCGTGATACCGGGTGGCCTGCAACTCAGATGTACTCATGGCAGAGGAGGGCGCGTGGTTGGAGCACGCGCGCCAAGTCACTTATAGGCGCGGCTGACGAATCTCCCGAACAATTATTTCGAATCGGCCTGGAACACAGGGCTGGTTAGAAATAATGAACTTGAAATCCGGATAGCGGAACGAATAGACTAGGCGGTATGAGATTCCGGAGGGTAGCTTGCCATGAGTGATTTGAACGAAAGTCCCGCTGACGACAAGAGCCGCATCCACGCCATCTCGAAAATGGCAGACGTACTGAGCTGTTTTTCGACGGTGAACCGCAGTTTTGGCCTGGCGCAGCTGGCCACCGCCGCCGGCCTGCCGCGGGCGACCGCGCACCGGATGCTGTCAGCGATGCGCGAGATCGGATTCATCGAGCAGGACGGCCGCAGCGGTAGCTACTCACTGGGCGTCCGGCTGTTCGAGCTGGGCAGCCTGGTGCTGGCCAATATGGACCTGCTGCGCGAGGCCAAGCCGCACATCGACCGCCTGTCGCGTCTGGCCGGCGACTCCTCGCACCTGGGGCTGTTCAACGGTTACGCGGTGGTCGTGGTCGAGCGCGAAGAGCCCGGTGACCGACCGGCTCGCACTGTTCCCGCCAGCGAAACGGCGCCGGCCCACTGCACCGGCGTCGGCAAGGCGGTGCTGGCATTCCAGAAGCCCGAAGTGATGCAGCGCATTGTCGATGCTGGGCTGAAGGCTTACACCGCCCATACCATCACGACGCCGAAGAAGCTGGAAAAGGAGCTGGCGCAGATCCGGGCCCGCGGCTACGCGATCGACGACTGCGAGCACCAGATCTGGGTGCGCTGTGTGGCGGCCCCGGTGCGCAACGCGGCCGGGCATGTCTTCGCGGCCATCAGCGTGACCGGCGCGGCCGACCGCATGACGCTGGAGCGAATCGAGCAGCTGGCCCCCGTGGTGGTGCAGACGGGCGACACCATATCGCGGCAGCTGGGCTACACGGGTCCCTTGGTCTAAGGTTCCACCGCCCTCGGCCGCCTTCCTGGTTTCGTTCTCCGGGTAAACCCGCTGAGAAACGCGGTTGCCTTGTTCCTACAATAATACGGAATATAAATCCGGATTCCGGAACGTCGTGCGGCAAGCGCCGCCAGTCCGTCCCGTCATCCTTCTCTCCCACCCAGCCAAAGGAATTCAACGTGGCCTCATCACCAGCAGCGTCTGTGCGCAATCGACTGACCGGCGTCCTGCCTCCCATCACCATGCCGTTCGACGCCAAGGGCGACCTTGTGGCCGGCGGCCTGCGCGAACAGATCGACTTCATCGTCAGCGCCGGGGCCAGCGCCGTCGTCGCCGGCGGCAGCACCGGTGAAGGCCATACACTGACCGATGCCGAATACGAACGGGTGATGCGCGAGGCCTACGAAGCGACGGCCGGCCGCGTCCCGTTCGTCGCCGGCCTCATCGTCAACAGCACCCGCGACGCCATCCAGCGCACCAAGCGGCTGAAGGGTCTGGACATTACGGCGCTGCAGGTCACCCCGGTTTATTACCTGTTCAAGCCGGACGCCGACGCAACCGTCGAGCACTTCCGTGAGATCTGGCAAGAGACCCAGATTCCGATCCTGATTTATAACGTGATCCCCTGGAATTACCTGTCCGTCGACCTGATGCTGCGCATCATGGACGAGGTGCCGGGGGTGGTCGGCATGAAGCAAAGCGGCGGCGACCTGAAATCGATCTCGGACCTGCTGCTGCTTTCGAAGCCGGATCACCTGGTGCTGTCGGGCGTAGACGCGCTGCTGTATCCCGGCTTCGCCCTGGGCATGCACGGCGCGATCACCGCGCTGACCAGCGCTGTTCCGGGCGTGGTGGTCAAGCTGCATGAACTGGTCAAGCAGGGCCAGCACGAGGCGGCCCGCGAGATCCACTTCAAGCTCAATGCCCTGTGGAACTCCCTGAACCACGACAACCTGCCGGCCTGCGTCAAGTACATCCAGCACCTGCAAGGTGTGTCCATGTTCGAGCCGCGCCGCCCGATGAACCGCGTCAGCGACACGCAGAAAGCAGGGATCAAGAAGGCCCTTCAGCCCCTGCTGGGCTGATCCACCGCAACGGAGCGCAGCGATGAAGAAGATCCTCAACGACCCGCAAGCCTATGTCGATGAAATGCTCGACGGCCTGATTGCTGCGCATGGTGACGTCTTGCGCCGCCTGGGCGATGGTGGCCGCGTGATTGCGCGGGCCGCCGGCGCCGTGCGAGGCAAAGTCGGGATCGCCACCGGCGGCGGCTCCGGCCACCTTCCGGTGTTCCTGGGCTACGTCGGCGAAGGGCTGTTGGACAGCTGCGCCGTCGGCAACGTCTTTGCTGGCCCCCGCGTCGACGACTGCCAGGAAGCCATGAAAGCGGCGGATGGCGGGGCCGGCGTATTGCAGCTGTATGGCAACTACGGTGGCGACAAGATGAATTTCGACATGGCGCGCGAGATGCTCGAGCTCGACGGCCTGGAGGTGGCGACGGTTCGCGTGGCCGACGATGTCGCCAGCGCCCCGGCGGCCGAGCGCGAGAAGCGGCGCGGTGTCGCCGGCATGGTGTACGCGTACAAGATCGCGGGCGCCCGCGCGGCGCAGGGCGGCACCCTTGCCCAAGTGGCGGCCGCCGCAGCCAAGGCGGCCGACGCCTGCCGCTCGATCGGCGTGGCCATGACACCGTGCACCGTGCCGGAATCGGGCAAGGCCACGTTCGCCATCGCCGACGACGAAGTCGAGTTCGGCATGGGCATTCATGGCGAGCCGGGCATCTGGCGCGGCAAGCTCAAGAGCGCCGATGCGCTGACCGGCGAAATGCTGGACCGGCTGTTGCCCGAACTTCACCTGCAGCGCGGCAGCCGCATCGCCGTGCTGGTGAACAGCCTGGGAGCGACGCCCCACGAGGAGCTGTACATCATGTACCGGCACATCGCAAAGGTGCTCGGCGAGCGCGGCGTCACCCCGGTGATGCCCTTGATCGGCCGCTATGCAACATCGATGGAAATGGCGGGCGCCTCGCTGACCCTGATGCCGCTGGACAGCGAACTCGAGCACCTGCTCAAGGCGCCAGCCGCCAGTCCGTTCTGGAGAGTGTGATGGCGCCGCCAGTCGATGCCGCGGCCGTCAAGGCGGCCCTGCGACGCTGGGCCGACGCCATGCAGGCCAGCGCAGGCTACCTCAATGAACTCGACGGCAAGCTCGGTGATGGCGATCTGGGCGCCACGCTGGAGAAATGCGCTGTGAATGTGCGCACCGCATTGCCTGCGATGCCGGACGCGCTGGACGGAATATTCAAGGCCTGTGCCAAGGCCTGTGCCAAGGCGTCGGGCTCGAGTTTCGGAACCCTGCTGGCGCAGGCTTTCTTCGCAGCGGCCAAGAAGACGGCGGGACAGCCTTCGATTACCGCGAGCGATCTGGCGCCATTGTTGGACGACGTGGTTGCGGTGCTATCCGCGCGCGGCGGTGCAAAGCTCGGCGACAAAACCATGCTTGACAGTCTGGATGCCATCGGACGCGCGCTGGCCGACGCGCCGCCCGGCGCCGACTGCGGCCAGCTCGCGCGACAGGCCGCACGAGACGCGCTGGACACCTATCGACAGCGCCCCAACAAGGTCGGCCGTGCCCGAATGTTCGCAGAAAAGAGCGTTGGCCTGGATGATCCGGGCATGGTCGCCGTCGAGCGCATGGCGGCCAGCATCGCACCCGTGGCCGCGGGTCACGCCTGATTTCATTCTCAAACAAAACAGCACGGAGAACATATGACCATTACACCGCTTTCCTTTCCGCGCCTGAGCCGGCGTACCCTGGTCCAGGGCGGCTTGGCATCTCTGGTCGGCGTGCCCTTGCTGGGTCAGGCCCAGCCGCTCGACCTCAGGGCCGGCACGAGCATGGCGCCCGATCATCCGGCTGCCATGCAGCTGAAGAAATTCTCGGAAGTGCTCGAAGCCAAGTCCGGCGGCAAGCTGAAGATGACCGTTCACACCAATGCAGTGCTCGGTGCCGATGTGCAGATGCAGGCCCAGTTGCAGGCCGGCACTCAGGACGTGATGACCACCGGCACGGCCACGATGGCCAGTCAGGTGCGCGAGATGGCGATCCTGGACTTTCCCGCGGTGTTCCAGAGCGGCGAGGAATTCGACCGCGTCGTCGACGGTGCCATGGGCAAGTTGCTGGCCGACAAGAGCTACACGCACGGATGGACGGTGCTGGGCTACACGCACAACGGTTTTCGCAACACCACCAACAACAAGCGGCCGATCAATCGCTGGGAGGATTTCGAGGGTCTGAAGCTGCGTGTGATCCAGAACGCCATGTACATCGACATGTTCAAACAGCTCGGCGCCAACCCGACCCCGCTGCCGGTGAGCGAGGTGTACAGCGCGCTCGAGACCAAGGCAGTCGACGGCCAGGAGAATCCGCTGGCGCAGATCGTCACACTGCGGATGCACGAGGTCCAGAAGTACCTGAGCCTGACCCAGCACTCGATCAACTCCGAAGGCCTGCTGATGGGCCGCAAGACCTGGGACAAGCTGAGCAAGAGCGACCAGGCCACGGTGCAGGCCGCGGCCCAGGAGGCCAAGGCCTGGAAACGCCAGCAACTCGCCGCGATGGAAGCCGGGTGGACCGAAACGGTGAAGAAGGCCGGCATGGTCGTGAACGTGATGGCGCTGCCGGAGCGCCAGCGCATGGCGGAGCGCCTGAAGCCCGTCGTGGACCGCCAGAACGAGAAGGTCGGCGAGGAATTCGCCAAGCAGTTCTACGCCGAGGTGGACAAACTGCGCGGCGCCAAGAAGGGCTGATTGCATGCTGGAGCGGGTCGTCAACGGCTACTTCAAGGCCATTGAGTTCCTCCTGGTGGCCTGCCTGGGGCTGATGGTCGTCATGGTGTTCGGCAACGTCGTGCTGCGGTACGTGTTCAACTCCGGCATCACGGTGTCGGAGGAAGTCTCGCGCTTCCTGTACATCTGGCTCACGTTCCTGGGCGCCATCACGGGTGTGCGCGAAGGCACGCATCTGGGCGTCGACACGTTGGTCAAGATCCTGCCGGCGCTGGGCCGCAAGGTTTGCGTGGTGGTCGGCGAGAGCCTGACGCTGCTGTGCTGCGGCCTGTTCTTCTGGGGCACCTGGCAGCAGCACGACATCAACATGGGCAATCTGGCGCCGGTCACCGAGATTCCGATGGAGTGGGTGTATTCGGTGGTGTACCTTTGCGCCGGCTCGATCGCGGTGCTGGTCGCAGTGCGGCTCGCGTTGATCCTGACGGGGCGTATGTCGGCCGATGAATTGATCCAGGCCGTCGACATCGAGGAACGCTCGGCGCTGCATCAAGCTGGCGTTGATGCGCCGGTCGCCGGCGTTGCAAATGCATCGGCCGGAGGCCTGCGATGACCGTCACCGTCTTCATCGGCTCGCTCCTGGCCGCCATGGCGATCGGGATGCCAATTGCCTTCGCGCTGATGGTCTGCGGCCTGGCGCTGATGCTGTACCTGGGCAATTTCGACTCGCAGATCCTGTCGCAGAACCTGATCAACGGCGCCGACAACTTTCCGCTGATGGCCGTGCCTTTCTTCCTGCTGGCTGGCGAGCTCATGAACGCCGGGGGCCTGTCGCGCCGCATCGTGGACGCAGCCATGGCCTGGGTCGGGCATCTGCGCGGTGGCCTGGGCTATGTCGCGGTGGTGGCGTCGGTGATGATGGCGTCTCTGTCGGGCTCCGCGGTGGCGGACACTGCAGCCATCGCTGCCTTGCTGATCCCGATGATGCGGCGGGCCGGTTACAACCTGCCGCGCTCCGCCGGCCTTATTTCTGCCGGCGGCATCATCGCACCGATCATTCCGCCCTCCATCGGATTCGTGTTGTTTGGCGTGGCCGCCGGCGTGTCGATCACGCAATTGTTCATGGCCGGCATCTTTCCGGGCATCCTGCTCGGCCTGGCGCTGGCGGTCACCTGGTGGTGGGTGGCGCGCCGCGACGAAGTGCTGGCTCCGCCGCGGGTGCCAATGGGCGAGCGTTGGCGGATCACCGCGCGAGCCTTCTGGGCTTTCGTGCTGCCAGTGGTCATCATTGGCGGGCTGAAGATCGGTGTCTTCACACCCACGGAAGCCGCTGTGGTAGCGGTGGTCTACGCGCTGATCGTTGGCCTGTTCATTTACCGTGAGCTGGCGTTCGGGCAGCTCTACGGTCTGGTGCTGGCGGCGGCAAAAACCACCGCCGTCGTCATGTTCATGGTGGCGGCCGCTGTGGTGTCGGCCTGGCTGATCGCCTACGCCAACATCCCGGCCCAGGTCACGGCGATGATGCAGCCCTTCATCGGCAGCCCGAAGATGATGATGTTCATGCTGATGATGCTGGTAGTGATCGTCGGCACGGCGCTGGACTTCGCGCCCACCATCCTGATCCTGACGCCGGTGCTGATGCCACTGGTCAAGCAGACCGGGATCGACCCGGTTTACTTCGGCGTGCTGTTCGTCATCAACAATGCCATCGGCCTGATCACGCCGCCAGTCGGTACCGTGCTGAACGTCGCTGCCGGTGTCGCGCGACTGCCGCTGGGGGACGTGGTGCGCGGCGTCTGGCCGTTCCTGGTCGCGCAGCTGCTCGTGCTGTTAGCGCTGATCCTGGTTCCCGAACTGGTGACGGTACCCGCGCAGTGGCTGAATCACTGAAAGGCTGAACATGCTGGCACAGGTTGCGTTGAGCGGGTTGGCGATGGGTGCAATCTACGCGCTCATCGCCCTGGGCTATGCCTTCGTCTGGAACACGATGGCGATCGTCAACTTCGCCGCCGGCGAGTTCGTCACTTTCGCCGCCTACGTGTTCCTGGCGACCTTCATCAACCAGTTCGGCTTTCCGTTTGTCCTGGCTGCGCTGATGGCGGCCGCGGTGATGGCGGTGCTGGGCGCCGTGTTCTCGCGGCTGGTATTCGCGCGCCTGCAGAAGCAGCGGGCGCTGGTGGCGATCATCGCCACGGTGGGCTTCGGCATCTTCCTGAAGGAGCTGGCGCGCATCCTGTACGGCCCCGAACCGCTGATGTACACCGGGCCGTTCGGCGCCGGTGGTTTCGAAGTGCTGGGCGTGCACGTCGGCTGGCAGCAATTGCTGATCCTCGGCGTGGTGATCGTGCTGATGGTGGCGCAGTCGGAAGTGCTGCGCCGAACGATGGCCGGCAAGATCATGCGGGCGGTGGCGATTGACCGCGACAAGGCGGCCCTGATGGGTATTCCCGTGCAGAAGGTGCTGGCCGCTACCTTCGCGTACGCCAGCGTGCTCTCGGCGCTGGCGGGCATTCTGCTGGCACCGCTGTTCTTCGTCACCACCGAAATGGGCACGCTGGTCGGCCTGAAGGGCTTCGTCGCCATGATCATCGGCGGCTTCGGCAGCATCCGCGGTGCCATCGTCGGCGGCCTGGTGCTGGGCCTCGCCGAGAACCTGGCGTCGTACCTGGTGTCCTCGACCTACAAGGACGTGATCGCCTTCCTGCTCCTGCTGCTGTTCCTGGCAGTGCGGCCCCAGGGGCTGGTCCCGGAGCGCTCGGCGGATCGCGCATGAAGCAAGGCCTCGTGCTGCGCAAGATCGGGCTGGCGGCACTGCTGCTGGTGCTGGCGGCCGTTCCGCTCACAGGCTTGAACAGCTACTGGGTCCACCTGTTGAATCTGACGTGGATCGCCTGTATCGCAGCGCTGGGGCTCAATCTCGCGACCGGAATGACGGGGCAGATCGTGCTCGGACAGGCGGCGTTGATGGGTATCGGAGCCTACAGCGCGGGCCTTTTGATGACCAGACTGCACCATCCCTGGTGGCTGGCGCTGCCCGAGGCGCTGGGCGTGGCGGCCGCCGTTGGCGCCGGCCTGGGCGTGCTGAGCATGCGAATCAAGGGCCACTACCTGGCGATCACCACGCTGGCTGTCAATGAAATCTTCCGGCTGGTGGTGACCAACGAGGAGCAGGTGACGGGCGGCCCGATGGGCTTGCGCGACATTCCGGTGCTCCATTTCCCGGCGCTGGGACGGGACCTCGACCAGCAGGCCTATCTGCCGCTGCTCGCGGTGCTGGTGCTGGTCTATGCGCTGGCCGTGCGCGTGTACCGCGGGCGGCTGGGGCGGCAGATGCGGGCCGTGCGCGACGACGAGATGGCTGCCGAGGCCATGGGCGTGAATTCGCGCGCGACGAAGATCGTCGCGTTCATCTTGTGCTCGGTGTTCGGCGCGCTCGCGGGCGCACTGTACGTGCTGTCCGTCGGCTTCATCTCGCCCAACAACTTCACGATTTTCGAGAGCATCAAGCTGCTGCTGATGACGGTGATCGGCGGTCTCGGGTCGATCGGCGGTACCATCCTCGGCGCCGCGGTCGTCACGTTGCTGCCCGAGCTGTTGCGCGATTTGCAAACCTATTACATGGCGGTCTTCGGCATCGGCGTCGTCTGCGTGCTGTTGCTGGAGCCGCGCGGCCTGGGCATTGCCGGCGACTGGCTGCTCGCGCCGTGGCTGCCACAGGCCGAGAAGACCCAGCAGATCGGCGCCGTCGGCTCGCTGTTACCGCAAGAACAGGCGAGCGGCGAAGTCGTGGCGGCTGCGGCGCGGGCACCGGCTCCGCCTGCGGGCGCGTCGGTGCTGCTGTCGGCCGCCGGCGTGGCCAAACACTTCGGCGGTGTCTACGCGCTGCAGGACCTCAGCTTCGACGTGCGCGAGGGCGAGATCCTCGGGCTGATCGGCCCCAACGGTTCGGGCAAGTCCACCTTCATCAATGCATGTTCCGGCGTGCTGGCACCGGACGCCGGCCGCATCGTCTGCGGCGGCAAGGACGTCACCGGCCTGCCCCCTTGGGAAGTGCACCGCCTGGGCGTCTCGCGGATCTTCCAGAATGTGCGCCTCTGGGAATCGATGACGGTGCAGGAGAACGTCTCTCTTGCCTGGCGCGATCCCGAGCCGGGCAGCAGGCGACCGGAAGAGCGGGCCGTCGCGGCCGCGATGGCCGCGCTCGAATCCATGGGGATCGCGTTCCTGGCCAATCGGCTCGCCCGCGACCTGTCGTTCGGACAGAGCCGGCTGGTCGAACTCGCACGGGCGACGGTGAACCGGCCGCGGCTGCTGCTGCTCGACGAACCCGCGGCCGGACTGCGCGGCGGCCTGGTGATGGAATTGGCCCAGATCCTGCAGTGCCTTCGCACGCAGGGCACCACGGTGCTGGTGGTCGAGCACCGGATCAAGCTGGTCATGGCCATGTGCGATCGCGTGGTCGTGTTGAACCTGGGCCGCAAGATCGCCGAGGGCACACCGGCGCAGATCCAGCGCGACCCCGAAGTGATCGAGGCCTACCTGGGTGAGCGCGCCGGCTACGACGCCGATGCCACGCCGCCGCAGGCTGCTTCCGCTGAACTGATTTCCCCCTAACCCCAAGGAGACGAAGATGAGTCTGCAACCCCGTATATCCCTTCTGGCGCTCGCCCTGCAGGCGGCGCTGGCGTTCGGCATGCTGGCACCCGTGGCGGCGAGCGCCCAGACCACCATCGGCGCCGCCGCACCGATGACTGGTGCTCGGGCGCTGTTGGGCCGCAACCTCAAGCAGGGCGTCGATCTGGCCGTGAGCGAGATCAACGCGACCGGCGGCGTGCTGGGCAAGCCCCTGCAGGTGGTGTTCGAGGATGACCAGGGCGACAACCCCAACGCCGCCATCAACGCCGTGAACCGGCTGATCCAGGTGCACAAGGTGCCCGTCATGCTCGGGCCCCACTACACAGTAGCGCAGCTGGCCACGCAGAAGATCTTCTGCGACGCGCCGATCGTGTCCTTCACCGGCGCGAGCGGCATTCCGGTCACCACCGGCGGCTGCAAGCATGTGGTGCGGGTCCGTGCGAACGACACCACGCAGGCCAAGGCGCTGATTGAGTTCGTGCGCAGCCAGCTCAAGGTCGACAAGATCGGCATCATCTACGTCAACGACGACTTCGGCAAGGCTGGCGCTCAACGCGTCGCTTCCGTCATCGAAGGATACGGGCTAAAGCCGGTGGCGATGGAAGGCCACAACCCGCAGGACAAGGACTTCTCGGCCCAGCTCGGTCGTCTGCGCAACGCCGGTGCAGCGGCTGTGGTCCTATGGACTCACGACACCGAGGCGGCGCTGATCGTGCGGCAGGCCAAGCAACTGGGCTTGGCCATGCGCTTTGCCGGCAGCACCTCGCTGTCGGAGCCGTCCTTTGTCAAACTGGCGGGCGAGGCCGCGGAGGGTGTGCTCAGCGCCAACGACTTCGTCCCCGGCAATCCCGACCCGACGGTGCAGGCTTTCGTCAAAAAGTACGAGGCGCGCTACAAGTCGCTGCCGGAGATCTGGGCCTCGGCTTACTACGACGCGACCTACCTGGCCGCGAAAGCGATCGAGGCGGCCGGTTCGACCGATGCCGACAAGATCCGCGCCGCCATGCCCAACGTGAAGTACAGCGGCCTGCTGGGAACTTACCGGTGCGAGCCGGAGGGCGACTGCAACCACCAGATTCACATCGTTGAGATCGTCAAGGGTGAGCCGGTGGTGAAGAACACGGTGAAGTTCTAATGGAACTGGCGACCGCGCAACCACCAGTCGCTGCTGCCGACAGCACGGGCAGACCGCCCGCGCTGGTCGTGCTCGACGTGCGCGCGGTCGATGTGTACTACGGCCAGGCGCAGGTGCTGTTCGGACTGTCGCTGCAGGTGCGCCGCGGCCAGGTGGTCGCGGTGATCGGCGCCAACGGGGCCGGCAAGTCCACGGTGCTGAATCTGGTCATGGGGCGGTTGCGCGCCGCGACGGGTGGCGTGACCCTCAATGGCGAGACGATTGCGCAGGCGTCCACTGCGCAGATCGTCAGCGGCGGCGTGGCCTGCGTGCCGCAGCGCCGCCGCATCTTTCCGACGCTCACCGTGCTGGAGAACCTCGAGGTCGGCGGCTACGTGCGCCGCAAGGACAAGGCCGGCATGGCCCGCACGCTGGACGAGGTTTACGCGCTGTTTCCGGTGCTGAAGAGCAAATCGCCGATGCTGGGCGGCGTGCTTTCCGGTGGCGAGCAGCAGATGCTGGCCATCGGCCGCGGGCTCATGTCTTCGCCCAGCCTGTTGCTGCTGGACGAACCTTCGATGGGCATCTCGCCCAAGCTCACCACGGGCCTGTTCACCGACATCCGCCGCATTGCCGATACCGGCCGCACGGTGATGCTGGTGGAGCAGAACGCCTATGCCGCGCTCGGTATCGCCGATCATGGCTATGTGCTGGAGAACGGACGGGTCGCCCTTGAAGGTCCGGCGCGCCAGCTGATGCACGACGACTACGTCCGGCAAACCTACCTGGGTGCATGAATCCGATGGATCCTGAAACGACGGCCGCAGCCGTGCAAGCGCTGTTGCCGCGGCTGCGCGAGCACCTCGGCGACCGGGTTTCGACATCCGCCGCCGCCCGCGAGCAGCACAGCCATGGCGAAGGCGTGCCCGATGCGGCGCTGCCCGATGCGGTGGTCTACCCGGCCGACAACGACGATGTGTCGTTCGTGGCGCGTAGCTGCTGCGAGGCCGGCGTGCCGATGGTGCCGTTCGGCACCGGCAGTTCGCTCGAAGGG